>JAJYPA010000634.1 GCA_021795795.1 Pseudomonadota bacterium
TAAGGGGACTCATAATCCCTTGGTCCACGGTTCGAGTCCGTGCGGGCCCACCAATAAAATCAACAAATTAATGCGTTATCGGATGCGGTAGGTTTTGAGTCTGTAAGCACCATGTAAGCACTTCGGAAAAGGTGAGGGGCGTTATCCGTAGGTTTTTTGGAGGTCTGATGGCAAGCGTTATTGAGGTATACGAAGTAGAGATTGATGACATCATTCGATGGAAATTTCGTATCAGAACGGATGTCGGAACGGTTACTGGGCACTCAACCTATGTATCACGGCGCGATGCGGTCGACGCCGCGCGACAAAATCCGGCAAACGCACAGCTTGAAGTCAACGATGTTGCCACACCTGATCGGCCATAATGCAATACGTTAATGGCTGCTTCAAAAGAGCTACACTGCCCACGGTGCGACGGTGCCGAGTTCGCCAGCCAAGATGATCGGATCGTCTGCATGGGCTGCGGGCACTCTATGAAGTTTGAGGATTTACAGATTCTCGCCATGACCAAAGTGCTGACAGAAGATGTTGAAGCTACCCGGCATTGATACCGATTGAGGGAAAAAAATGGATAAACGCCTTGACGTTGTTGACCTATGAGTTAACATGCGCCTAAGGGGGCTCTTCACCGAGCGCAGATTTCGTGTGATGGGTGCCTTGAAAGGCGACACCTGTCCAACGGAGAGATTCCTTACCTCCGGGGAAAAGCAATATGCTGCCTCTCGGGATGGGTTGAACGATCTGCTTAGGCGCGCTGCGGATGATGGGCTGCACCAGTTTTCATCTGAGCTGCTACATCTGGTCGATCAACCGAACGGCATCTATGAGTTCATCAAAGGTGATCTGCGGCTATTGTTTTTTAAGGGGTCTGATGGCGAACTTGTTGTCTGTACGGGGGGATACATCAAAAAGGGACAAAAAGCCCCCTCTCGCGAGGTCGCGCAAGCGGTTCGTTTGAAGCAGGAGTACATGTCCGCCAAGAAAGCGGGGACGATTCAAATAGAAGGAGAGCACGATGGGAACGCTGGACAAGTGGATCCAAGAAGAAGGTAAGAAAGATACGTATTGGGTTGAGAGGGCAAAGTTGGACTTCGCCTTTTCCCTGGAAAATCAACGTCGGCGGTCTGGGAAAACCTCTGTGGCCATCGCCAACGCCCTCGGTGTAACCCGAGCCTATATTTCCAAAGTCTTTCGCGGAGATGTGAACTTTACCATTGAGTCTATGGTGAAGTTGGCGCGCGCGTCTGGTGGTGTTCTTTCAATCGGAATATTGCCCCAGGCGGCTTCGGCAGAGTGGGCAACTGTCCCCGCCAATTCTAGCCTAACCCATCCTGTCGCTCCTGCTGCCAATTCCTGCAGTACCATCGTCGACTTGAAAGACTACGTGGACGGCAGAGGCATTGCCGCGTGAGCTTGGCAAATCCGAACGGTTTCCCTATCCGCCTGGAACAGGTTTTCTTTACGCGGCAGATCGTTATTGCCGTGCATGGTTACGTTCAGCCGAAGGATGGGGACAGCGCCAAGGTTCTGTTGCCGACAAATACTATAACCGTGCTCCCTGTCCCGCAGCGGCTCAAGGTCTACGCGGTAACCATGCAGACCATCTTTAACCTAGAGCAAGACGTGTCCGCTCCTTACTCTGTAGACATGGAGTGCCACGCGATATTTGTCGCGAAAGAAGACGCCCCAGAAGAAGAGGTACAAGCTGCCTTGACTATCACTGGGCATAGTGTAGTTTTTGGGGCCATTCGTGAAGCCGTCTACTGGATGACAGGCAGACAGCCCTATGGACCAATGCCGCTTGGGCTATCGATCCTGCAGCCCGCTTCGCAGGTTGCCGAAGAAAAATCATGACTACCTACACGTTCTTGCACAACTTCCAAAACTCTCCAGATAACCGTCCACGAGCCGGTTTTTAATACCAAAAATCCATTGATTAGAGTAATAAATAACGTATTGTGTTAGCGCGTATACGCTGGCGCAACATACTTTCATATCTTGCTCACTCTGCGCACTATTCTTGACCAAGGGTATAGCTCGGAAAACAAGTTCATGAAGTTCATGGGGTCGTCACGGTAACAGCACCAGCACCCCATAACGACGCATGAGGCAGGGGCTTGACAAGGGCTTCCATGGGGTTGTTTCGCAAACGCTCGGGGAGGGCCCTGGAATGCCCTGTAGCGCATGCAATCGGTGCGGATGGTGTGTTATATATGTGGGTGACTCTGCCCTGTTTGCGAACTTCGCGGCGCGTTTCACGGTGGCCGGGGATACGCCATATTCAGTGGCCATGCGGTCGGCGGTGCTCTTGGGTGGAGCAACTGGATCAAATTGAGCTAGTTGCTTGTTGTGCTGATTAGAGCCGTTCCCGCCTTCATTCTTCTTCACCCGGTTATACCGCCGTCCCAATAGCAACTTGAAGGCGTCCGGAGAAAGATTGCGTCGCCCTAGCTGTGTGGCGTCCATCCAGTCCAGGGCATCATCCTTATTTGCCTTGAACTCCGACCCGTGTTGTCAGTAATTCCTCAAAAAGAAATCAAGTATTACCGTCTGCATGCTTTGGCTTATATCAGGGTCGGAAATCCACTCGCTTTTCCACCCATTCTTAATGCTGGTGACGCCATTCACCGTGTAACCTGACTTGCTCTTGTATGATATGGCCGCTGTTTGTGGGGACAGATGTACGTCAGCCAAATCAGGTTTGCGAATAGGTGAGCACTCTCTCATGCCGGGGCTACACCAGTCTTTTTGCTCCCGGGCTGGATTGGGGAGCCAAGGCATCCATTCGCGCTCTTCCCAATAAATGCAACTCGCGCAAGATGGAATAGAGTCAATCCGAATGCGCCCTTCCCCGGACTTTGAGGTCAAGGTGATCGTGCCGTTTCCATCAGCGCCCAATGACTCAACGCTGCTCCCTTTTGTGGGGACAAACCCTAGGGGCGCAAGCGTGACAATGCCTGCGGTGGATATCACTTCAAGCTTTTTCGCGTCCGGCTGAACCATGGGAAAATCGAAAGAGACGTTTCTCAGTTGCGTCATCTTGGGCGATCTATCATTCAAGCCTGGCTGATCCCACGGCACATAGACAACCGGAAGTCGATAGCCCCCTACCAGAACAGTATGTTCAGGCCGTTGCCCGGAAACAGTAGCAGGATTTACCGCCGGGGTCTCTCCATCTTCAATTTCAGCTATATACTTGTGTGAATAGTCATCCACAATGTCCCGAAAATGAAGGACATTTGCAAGGGATGTGAACGGCTGGGAAATCCCTGTTATGGACAGATTGAGATATTCCTTAGACCATTTCTTGTGCGACGGCTCCCCATAAGTCAGGTGATCCATGTGACGCACGTAGCGGTAATGTTGGTTTGCCTTTTCGTCGGCTACTTTCTTATCTGCCAGGATCACGAGTGCTTTTTGAACAGCGGGGGTTTCGCAGGTATCCATGATGACTTCTCGCCGCTCGCTCTGGGATAGTTTGGATAGCTTGTCCGCCATACCCGCTTGTATCTCAGGGATGGCCCAGGCGCTGAATCGCTCATCCATAGTGCTTGACCAGCCCGGAGGCGCAAGTTGCTCAATGGTAGGCGCTACGTCACCCCAGAAAGCCGCGTCTCCGGCACAAGCGGGCTGCATAGATAGCCCCGCTGAAATAATGGTGGCGGACAGAGCGATCAATATTTGTTTTTTACAGGTTATTGCTTTCATCTAGGTATATATGGATTGCCATCGCCCGCAAACGTAAAAGGCCCCGACTGACACGCCAAGGCCTAGGAATAGGTGGCAGCCCCTGAGTCCCACGCGTTTGCACCGCGCTTAGGATCCCTTTGCATCGGGGTCCG
>JAJYPA010000133.1 GCA_021795795.1 Pseudomonadota bacterium
TCGCGAGGCGGTTGATGTCTTTGCCGTGGGCCTCATGGACCTGACCGCATTTGAGACAAAAGCGGAATTTGCCGGGGATGTGCCAGTAACGCTCGCCATGCCCTTCCTGTCCCTGGGCATTGACGAGCACCGGTTGCGGGATCGCCTTTTTGTAGTTTTGCCGGACCTTGACCTCGTCACGGGTAAAATCGAGCCAGTTTTCCGGCAGGTCCTCCAGGTGACCTTGGTATTGCTGATCGTCGCGGATCGGGCAAAGAAAGCCATAGGCGGTATCTTCATTATCGTCGGCAGTGATGTCGTCAATTTCGCGGGGCCGATAGCCTGCCGAATCATTTTTGGAATGCCAGACCGGGTGGTATTCCTGACCGCAGTCCCGGCAAAAATGGGCCGGATAGAGTTCCACCCCTTCCGCTTGCCGGTCGGGGGCGAAGCGCTGGGCGTCGAGGGTGACGTGGCGGGTACCAGGGGCTTCCAATGTAGTGAGCACCTTGCCGGGGCCGCTGATGAACTGATGCAGCTTGAAGGCGAAGGGGGGGCGCCCTTGAGGAGTATTGATCTCATGGGCAGCCAGCAGAAATCGCTGTAAGGCGCTGCGGCTTTCCTCCACGGAACAGCCGCTGTCTGCCGCCAGCTTTTCGCTGGCCGTTTTAACATTCATGGGTTGTGCGCGGCGCGGGGGTTCATTTTCACGCAGTTCGATACCCAGATTCAGTTCCACCCAAATGGCCAAGGGGTCTGCCTGAAAAGCGGGGAAATCGGCCCAGCTATGGTGTTCCCGGCGTATGGCGGCAGGCAATGCGGCTTGAATGGCGGCGACGTCCTTGAGGGGGTCCGTCACCCGTTCCAGCGTTTCGCCAATCACGTCATGCCCTGATATCCGGGTGCCAAAGAGCTTGCTGGCCACGGTGGCCACGGTGTTGTTGCGATCTGCCTGGGCGTCCATGCTGGACATGGTGGCGGAAGTGCCGATGCACACGAGGTGATGGGCCTGCAGTCGTTCGCGCAGGCGGCGCACCAGCAGAGCCACGTCGGCGCCCTGACGCCCCCGATAGGTGTGCAGTTCGTCGAGAATCAAAAACTCCAGCCCGTGGCAATGCTCGACGACGCGGCGGTCGTCCTGATCAAAACGGGTGAGGATGAGCTCCAGCATCATGAAGTTGGTGAGGAGAATGTCGGGCGGGTTGTCCGCTATGTTTTGGCGTTCAGCAGAGGATTCTTGTCCTGTGTAACGGGCGACGGTGAAGGGCTGCTGGTCGGCGGCATAGCCGTACAGGAATTTGTGGAGCTCTTCCAACTGGCTGTTGGCCAGCGCGTTCATGGGATAGATGACGATGGCGCGGGTGCGCGCAGGCGTATTTTCCTCTTCCGCCTCCTTCTCCTTCAGTATCCGGTCGATGACCGGGACGAAGAAGGAGAGGGATTTGCCGGAGCCTGTGCCCGTCGTGACCACATAGCTTTGCCGCTGTTGGCCTTTGGCCAGTGCCTGCTCCTGATGGGTATAGAGCTGGAGCGGCTGTGGCCGACCTTCCGCTTTGTCCACCTGGAAAATTTCGGCGCAGCCCCGGTGCAGAAGACCTTCTTTGACCAGCTCTTGGACCGAGTGTCCGCGCTTATAGTTGGGGTTGATCTGGATGAGAGGGTCCGGCCAGTAGCGGCCCTGGTCATATTCGCGCTGCACCGTTTCGCGGATGTCTGCGGCGTCAATACGCGCAAAACTGCGGGAAAAGGTACTGTACTCTTCTATGAGTTGTTCGCGAAAACTGAAGACGTTTTCCATAGGTTACCGTTGTTTGTAGCGCGCCCGGATAGCGGCATGGAGAAGGATTGTAATGCCAGAAGCCATTCATTGCGCCCTTTTCACGATCATATCCCAGGTGGAGCACCCATACGCGGGACTGTGAGGGGGAGGACTGCTGGATGTCAACCATCACCTTGACCGACGGCGGATGACGAACAGAATGGCTGAGTGATTGATACCGCATTCAGGCGACGCAGTCAGTGCGTACGAATGTCCTGGCGGTTCATGTTGGGGTTATTCGAGATTATCTGAATATCCGATTCGGATCATAGGCTAGGCGCGGGCCAACTTTGCGTTGACCATGATGGCGGTTACCTAACAACATCAAGCGCCTGGTGCTTCTCGAAGCGGGTCCTATCAGGGCGGTAGCATGCCCGTAATGCGCCAAATTATGGGAAAATGGCCATAAAAAATGACATTCGGTATCAAACTAGCGAGAAAAACCCCTGAATGCTGATTTCGCAGAACGTTTCTCGTTTTAAGCTCCGGTTTTTAGAAGTGCCCAACCGTAACTCATTGTTCCTGATTCCCGGAATGCCATGCCACTCGTTGCTAACAATCTGTTTCTGTTTATTATTACCATTGGTTACTCTGTGGACAGCATCCAACAATTTGTTTTTATTTAAATATGTGTTCAGGACAAATCTACCGTGGTGCGTGGTGCTTGCGCCCCTCCCGTTGATCCAATAATATCGCACGCAGAATAAATGGCCGAGGCCACGCATGCCCCAGAATACTGCCTTGGAGACCGCTGTTGTCATTCTGGAAGTTCTGCGGGCGATTCCCCGAAGGCGCTTCACCACTGCGGTGAAGGTCTTGCGTAGCCTGCAGGCGGCGGGGTATCCGCGTAGCATCCGCTCGGTGCAGCGGCTCTTGGACCAACTCAGCGCCCATTTCCCCATCGAATGCGATATGCGCAGCAAGCCATTTGGCTATCGCTGGCGTGACGATGGCCAGAACTTTCATTTGCCTCTGCTTTCGCCCGCCGAGGCGGTGCTCTTGCGGCTGGCTGAGAGTCAGGTGAGTGCCTTTCTACCCAGTAGCATAGACCCCCTGATCACCCCCCTCTTCGCCGCTGCACGCCAAACCCTGGAGGGAAGCCCGAAGCAATCCTTGTATCGCCGCTGGTTGCGTAAGGTCCGGCGTATCCCGACCAGCCAACCCCTTTTGCCGCCGAAGATTCAGCGGAGCGTCATGGAGGCGGTATCCAGCTCCCTGTATCACGAAAGGAAACTCCGCGTGCGCTACGTTAACGTCCAGGGCAAGCGACAGGAGGCTGTGGTTTGGCCGCTGGGACTGGCTTTACAGGAGCCAAGGCTCTATCTCGTCTGTCGTTTCGAGGGCTACGACAACGAGCGCATCCTGGCGCTGACCCGTATCGAGCGGGCGGAGGTCCTTGATGTCGGTTTTCGCTATCCCTCCGACTTCGACCTCGCCCGTTACGATGGAGAAGGACGTTTTGCCTTTGGCGAGGGGAAGCAGGTACGGATCGCCTTTCGTATCGACAAGGCTGCTGGCTGGCACCTTACCGAATCGCCACTGTCTGCGGACCAGGAAGTCGAAATCGGCGAAGACTCGCTTTGCATCCGCGCGACCGTTACCGACTCCCATCTGCTCCATGCCTGGTTGCGCGGCCTGGGTCCGGCACTCTTGGATCTGGAGATAGTGCCGATCACCTCCGGAGATCCTCATTCGATGTGACGTATGTTGACGTATGAGGGCGTTAAGCTCGTTCTTGTTGATCCGAGAAATGGAAAGGAGGACCCGATGACCAGCGGCTGGCAAGAACGAGTGGAACTGGAACGGCAGTGGCTACAGGGCTTGCGTGCGGACGTACCGGCGCTTGCCCAGACCGTCGCCGAGGATGTGGTTGACGCCTTGGAGAGCGAAATCGACAAAGAGACCGAGGATGGCCTGATCTGGGATGTGGCCGATGGACTGCAGAGAGCCTTGCTGCTGAACCTTTCCGACCAGTTTGAAAAGGCGGTGGAACAGGCGGTGCTGAAGAGCATGGATGCACGTAGCCGGCAACTGGCGGCAGCCTTGGGAGGGGACTGGGCCTTTGATACAGATCGGGCCGCCCTCGACAACTTGCGCAAGAGTCTGCGCCTGGTTCAGCGCCTGCTCCCTTACCTGGAGCGGATTTTTCAGCGGGCCAAGCCTGGCGTTCTGACCCAGCTCTTTCGTGCTGTGGGGGACGATCTCGACCGTATGAAAAAGCAGTGGCAGGACGATGGCGAAAGGCTGCGCTCGGTCTTTCGGCAGGAGCGTCCAGCACTGCAGAAAGAAATCGTCAGCATCGCCGAAGAGCTGATCCAGCGCCTGCGCCTGTATTACCAGCAAGCCTTGGAACAGGTTGGGGTAGGGTAAAAGAGAAGTTTCGCCTAATCATTATTCATCAACTAGGAGGAAAACAATGAGCCATGTTCCCACCTTTCCCCTGCAGCAGTGGCTGGGGACCACCTTGCCGGAAGTCGCGGCACTTGCCGAGCGGCATGGATTGAGCGGTGGCGACTGGAAAAGGCGCTTGGCCGAGGTGCAGGAATTCCGGTTGCGGATTCCCATCCTCGGCGATTTTTCTGCTGGGAAAACGAGTCTTATCAATGCCCTGCTGGGGGAGCCGCTTTTTTCGATGGACGTGACCCCGGAGACGGCGGTCGCCGCGGAGATGCCGGTGGGTACTCTCCGGCAGCGACGACAAGACCCTCAGGCTGTGGGGTCTGGAGAAGGGGCAGTGTCTGCGCACTCTGGAGGGGCATTCGGACTCTGTAAATTCGGTAGCCTTCAGCCCCGACGGCCAGTGGGCACTCTCGGGCAGCGGCGATCATGGCGTCTGGCTTTGGGCACTTTGAATGTAGTGAGCCCCTCATGATCAAACCTGAGCCCCAAACCTATCGCTGTCCAGCCTGCAAATGGCAACATCGGGTAGCCCCCCGCAGTGATGCCCTGATCGAGGGAACCGATGTCTTCCGCATTTGTCCCCGCTGTGGCCACGCGCCCCTGGAAGTCTATCGGGAGAATTCTGGTCTCAGCGCTTGGTGGTCGCGCTGGCGCCGTTAAATTATCACAATTGTTGGGAGGAATCATGTCAGAGCAGCATCCCGAAACCACGTTCGCCTGGCAAGCCATTTTGCAAACGGAGTTTCCCCATATTGCCTACGGAAACTCTGACCTAGCAGAAAATTGGCCCCAGTTTCGAGCGAAAAACATGACTGGCACTCCTCCGACGACAAAAATCTCGGTTTTTAGCCCTCGGAGGCACCCAAAATCGGCTTTTGGCGGCAGGCGTACACTCCGATTGGACAGCACCATTTGAAAAAGGCCCGCAGGAAAAACTCATGAGCAACACACCGACACGAGAAATGATTGTGCCCGTCATCGACAATCGGGTTTGGGATGCGCCCAGCTTTACGGCCAACTTGATGCAAGAGGTACCTGATAAAGCAGAGCACGGTTATCGTCTTTTTCGCATTACCGAAATCGGGGAGGGCAAGGCTGCCGCCTATCGCCTGGCCATGGCCAATGTCATGGCTGGCATGGATGATCCGCGTTGCCGGGCCATCTATATCCTGTCGGGCACACCGGAAGGCGTGAACCTGTATGTCGGCATTTCCAGCTCGGGAGTCAATGATGACGATCTGCACGATATGGCCAAAACGCTCAAGGCTTCCTTCGAGGGCAATTTTCTTGGTGCACAGTTGGCCGATGTGAAGTCGGGCGATCAGCCGGTCGAGGATATGCTGGCCTCCGTCAAGCATCTCGGGTTGGTCACCGGCGTACCGTCCTTCAACGAGGAAGAGGCCCATACGGGCGACGAGGATTTCCAGGGCATCGAGCGTCTCGCCAATAGCATGGCGGGCGAAACCTGGCAACTCATCATCGTGGCTGAACCGGGACGGGATGAAGATGTACGGGATACCCTGCAACGCATCTACGAGTTTTCTACCGAACTATCCCAACACCAGAAGCAATCCGTGCAGAAGTCGGAAAACACAAGTTGGAACAAGTCTGTCGCGGATGGCACCAGCACCTCGGATACCCATGGCACCAATACCTCGGATACTCGTGGCAGAAGCGAAGGCGCCAACAAGGGAACTGGCAAAAATCACAGCACCAGTTCCGGTTCATCCGAATCGCGTTCACAGGGCACCAGCTCCAACAAAGGCACAAGTGTTGGTACCAGTGAGAGCAAAACCACGGGCTCCAGCGACTCTCGTACCACCGGTACATCCGCGACCCGCACACAGGGCGAGAGCGGTGGGCAAAGCCTGTCCTACACCACCGAGCGCACGGACAAGTATGTGGAAGAAGTGCAAAAGCACCTGAGCGAAAACCTCATTCCGCGCTTCCAGCAAGGGCGCAGCAAAGGCATGTTCCGCACGGCCATCTATGTCAGTGCCATGGAAAAGGCCACCTACGAACGCCTCACTCGCGGTGTGTTGTCGATCTTTCAGGGCAACGAATCCACCATGACCCCGCTGCGTGTGGACAAACTCAGTGAAGTACCCACCACTTTCCCACTGCGTGTCCGTCAGTTCATCAAACCCTCTCGTGAAAGCGGACGATATGATCGCGAACTGGCGCACAGCATCCCGTTCGACCCAAATGCTCGTCATGTCTGGGGCGGCACTTGGCTGACCACGCGGGAGCTTTCCCTGCTGGCTGGTCTGCCGACCAAGGAACTGCCGGGTATCAAGATTCGCAAGAGCGTCGACTTCGCCCTCAACACCACCAGCGATCATCTACCGTCAGAAGATGTGCTCGAACTCGGGCATCTGGTGCAGCATGGCCGCAAACTGGAACACAAGCAGGTGCGTCTTTCCAAAACCGACCTGAACAAGCACGTCTTTGTGACCGGCGTTACCGGCGCGGGCAAGACCACCACCTGCATGAAGCTGCTGCTGGAGTCCGGCATGCCGTTCATGGTTATCGAACCGGCCAAGACTGAATATCGCGCATTGCATGGGGTTTGTGACGATGTCGAATCCTATGTGCTTGGCCGCGAGGACATCACTCCCTTCCGCCTCAACCCCTTCGAACTGGTCTCGCCGTACGAAAGCCTGTCCGGTCACATCGACAACCTCAAGGCCACCTTGAGCGCCGTGTTCCCCATGGAAGCCTCCATGCCGTATATCGTGGCCGAAGCCATCATCAACGCTTACAAAGCCAAATGTTGGGACATCCACAGCGGCGAAAACCACCTGCATGACGACCCTTGGGCGCTGGGCAGCAATGCCTGGCCCATCTTCAGCGACATGATCGCCGAGTTGGACGGCGTCATCAAAGCCGCAGGGATGGGGCGTGAATTTGAAGAGAAATACAAAGGCTCGCTGGTCTCTCGTCTGAACGACCTGACCCTCGGCACCAAAGGGCGTATGCTCAACACCCGCTATTCGCTGGACTTCGATCAACTGCTGGACAAGAAAGTCATCATCGAACTGGAAGAACTCAAGGATGAGCAGGACAAGGCCCTGTTCATGGGGTTCATCTTGCAACGACTGGCCGAATGCATGAAACACCGCCACCGACGTGACAAGGAATTCAAGCACCTCACTCTCGTGGAAGAGGCGCACCGTCTGCTGTCGCGTCCTGAACCGGGCGAGTCCAATTCCAAGAAACAGGGCGTGGAAACCTTCGCCAACATGCTGGCCGAAGTACGCAAATACGGAGAAGGTCTCATCATCGCCGACCAGATTCCGAACAAGCTGGTCAGTGATGTCATCAAGAACACCCATACCAAGATCGTTCATCGCCTGTTCGCCGCCGATGACCGCAACACCATCGGCGACGCCATGGGCCTGACCGACGATCAGAAAGACTTCCTCCCGCTGTTGCAGCCGGGCGAAACTGTCATGTTCTGTGGCGGCTGGCACGCGGCCGTTCGCGTCAAGGTGCAGGAACTGGTCAATACCGCCATGGACGAAATCTCCGAAGATGACATGAAGGTCAAAGGTCTCGCCCTGATGTGGGAGCAAAGACACCGGCTGTACCCGCGCCTGGCCGCCGCGCCTGAAATGAATGCGCTGGAAACGCTTGGCCGGTTTGTCGAGAGGGCGATGCCCCTCATCAACATGCTGCTGCGCATCAATCGCTCGGTGGAAGCCAAGTTCCTGTCGGACGACATGAGAGAAAAGATGCAGACAAGATTCGCCCGCCTGCTGGGCGAGGTGCAGGGCGAATTTTCCATGGACATGCCGCATCTGACGCAACGGATGACCGATCTGTTCTTTGATGCTTCAGGCTTCATGAAGAGCGCCAAAACGGACGCGATGATACGGGAACAGATGCTTGTCGCCATCCCAGCGCTTGCGGAGGGAGTGAGCACCTTCCTTGAACTGCGTAAATCGAACGAAGGCAAGGCCATCTTCGAAAGAGAGCTTTCCGTGATCAGAAAGCTTGAATCCATCTAAATCATCAGGAGAATCACAACATGGGTTTGTGGAGTTCAATTGGCAGCGCATTCAGCAGTGCATGTAGTTGGGTCAGCAACGCAGTCAGCAGCGCCGCATCCTGGGCGGGCAATGCGCTTAGCACCATGGTCAGCGTGGGAGGAAGTCTCTTGGGCGGCTTGGGCACGATGGCGAGCAATTTGGTCAAGGGGTTCGGCTTTTTCAGGGATGAAGACCCGCCCACTCCGGAGTGGGGCGACCGCGCTATGCAGGCCGAAGAGCAGAATATCCATCCAGACCAGTTTGAAAATTTCGACGATTATCTGGATTCATTACGCAATTTTGATCTGGATCCGGAAAAGTCCAAGGAAAGCACGGTCGATCAAAAAACCTTCAAGGGCCTGGAAGTGGCTGGCCGAACGCTGGAGCACAAATTCGGTGCGCCCGAAGGCAGCATGGCCAATGTTTTCGTCCTGGCCGGGGCGAATCCTGACTACTTCACCAGTGAGCGTTTTCAGATGCTGCTGGGCAGCGGCATGGACATCACCTCGATAGCCGACTACTTCGAAGGTCGTTTGGGTGGTGCCGAATCCCTGGACATCGAAAATGAACTGATCGATCTCGACCAGAAAACGAATCCCGGAAAGGACGAACTTTCTAGCCGGGAGGAGATTTACCAAGCCGCCAGTGTCACGCAGGAAAATCTGCGCAACATCCTGTCCTGATCTGCATAAGGAGTCATCACCATGGTTTTTCCCATAATCGGCGCAGCCGTCAGCGCCATAGGCGCAACCCTGGCCTCCATCGGCCCCGCCGCCGCCAGCTTTGCAACCACGGTACTGCCCAGGCTCTTGCCCTATATCGGCAAGGGGCTGGAGGTCATACAGGCCATCGGGCAGGTCGCCCAGTTGGTGGCCCAAGTTCTGGGCATATTCAAGCCCGGAGAAAAAATCGACGAGATGGGCGCGCGCGCCATGCAGGCCGCAGAGCAAGGCATCACACCGGATCGTTTCGACACTCACGACGACTACATGAACGAATTGCGTAATTTTGAACTGGACCCCAGCAAGAAGGCCGATCCCATCGCCAAGATCATCGCCGGGCTTGCCGTGGCCAGCCATGGCCTGGACGAAAAGCTTGGCGCACCGGAAGGCACGGCCGGGCAGCTCTGGCCATTGGTGGCGGCAGATGGGGGGTATTTCACGGCTGAAAGGCTGATTCAGTATGTGCAAACCGGCCAGAACCTGGCCGATATTGTCGATTACTTCACCGGCAAGCTAGGAGGTGCAGAATCGCTGGAAGTGGAAGACAAACTCGTCAAACTCGATCAGAAAACCCATCCGGAAATTGATGAGAATTCGCTACGCGAAGCGCTTTACAAACATCAGGAACAGGTTCAGTCCCAGCCGTAAACCGGACGCCTCTCGTTCCCCGGTGGCAAAAACAAGTGCCAAGGCCATATACTGTCAACCGTTTGACCAAACGGCTGACGATCCGGCCGTTTCCCAATAACCTCACAGATATGGCCAAGCACCATGACGATCAAACCCGATACACCGCAACTCGTCATTTTTATCGAAAACCATCAGGCTGCCTGTTTTAGCTACGAACCTAAGGGTGATTGGGCATTGAAGCCCATCAAGGGCGAGGCGCTGACCCCGCTCAAACGGCGTGGCAAAGCGATGGAACCCTTGAAACCATTGTTAAATGAACTGAGCGAAAGGCTCAATCGAGCACAGAAGCTGGATGGCGTGCCGGTGCATCTGTTCTGCGATGTTGCCAGCATGGATCTCATGGCAGAGGTGCCTGCCAACCTGGCTGCCCTGCAATGCGGCATCTGGCAGATCCTGAGTCTGGAAACCCTGTATACGCGCGCTGCCGCCCAACAGTCGGTGCCGATGGAATTCAGCCTGAACACACTGAGCATCGAATCATCTCCTGGTGCGCGCTGGGTATCGGATGTGTTAATCCCCGTGATGGCCAAAACCCTGTGGGATGATCTGGTCGATCCGCCCGAGCGTGCCGCTACGCAGGATGAAGAAGCGATTGAAATCCCCAAAGTGGTCAACCCCGAAGACTACGCCCGGCAGACCAAGCGACTGAACGCCATTGAACGGCGCAATGCCGAACTGGAAGCCCGGCTGAGCGCTGTCCGCCCCCCGCTGGATGGCGAGCAGTTGCTGACTTTCCTGCCCGCCTTGTATGCCCAGGCCTTTACCGTGCTGAGCGGCGCGGACCTGGCCCTGCTGGTCGGGCGCGTCGAGCCGTTCGATATTCCCTCTCCCTACCCAGAACCTAGTCCCGAGGCTTTGCACAGGAAACAGCGCGAACTCATCGCCCTGCCCTTGGCACAGCAGCAGGAGATTCTCGGCTTTGCGCACAGCGTTACCCATCGTTTGAAGTTGCGACCGGAGATGCAACCCCATGTTCTCAGAATTCAGGAGGCGTGAGCATCGAACGTGGCCATCAGCAAAACGCGCATTGGGCGCCACAGACTCTGCGCACGGCAGACATGCTCAGGGAGCAGGCTATCGTGCGGCTGATCGAAACGCTGCATCAGGTCTATCAAAAAACGAAGGGAAGCCATCATGTCCAGAAAAACCCGGTTCAAACAACCCAGTACAAATCACTCCAGTACCAATCAATCCGGTCCCAATCAGAACAATCCGGTCCCAATCAGAACAATCAGGCCATGAGTACCCCCATGAACGACAATGCTTCTTTTCTTCAACAGGTTGAACGGGCTGCCCAGCAAAGGGCCGAGCAAATCTATCTTCGGTATCCGGTATGGAACGTCATGCAGGGCGACAAGCTGCGCTGGTATCTGGATCGCAAGAGTGGCCTGCGCTATGCGCCGGGCAAACGTCCAAGGGATGTTCAGACTGAAATTCAAAAGCGCTATGCCGATTTTGAAAAAATATTGTCTGCAAAACCCTTCTGGGAAGTGGGTACGAATTTCACTCGCAAGGATGGCTTGCTGTTCAAGGGCAGGTCTTCCTTTGACAAGGACGTGACTCGCACATTGTATGACTCGGCCAATCGGCGTCTCTGGGTCTGGTTCGACGATTTCAATCGAATGGAATGGAATCAAGCCCAGGCCCGTTTGAATCAGGCCGAACGCGAGATCGGGCTGGGGCCGTGGACTTTACCAAGCAAGGATGTGCTGTTGGCCTTTAGAAATGCCGCAGACAACCCCGCACGGTATGGCTCATACAATCGTCTATTCGATATCGAATATTGGCTTTGCCAACAAGGTCGAATGGATTTTGATTATTCAAGTCCATCGGTGGCAGCTGGCGCTGGCGACGTCATGGCCTATCTCGACCTGCCTGCCGCCCCGGCGGAGGCATTCTGGGCGCATTTACAGCAACAGGGACTCAAGCTGGCGCATGGTCATTCGCATTCGCTGCCGGATATACCCGCTCCCGATACCGCGCCGCTGGAGCGCCATGCCGATCAAGCCTGGAAGGGCAAGGACTTCGCCGGGCTGTGGGCTGCGCTGAAGGCTGAGCGCTGCACCCTGGTGGCAAAGGATGCGCCGACCGTGGTGATCGATCCGATGGTCACGACGCAGGATGGCCTGCTCAATCTGGACTACACCCCCTGCCGTTTGCCCAAACTGGAAAACGCCCAACTGACCGATCTCAACCAGGGCCTGTGGGAGCTGTGGGGCGAAGATGCGGCGTTGCTGGATACCTTGGGCCTGCGTGCACGCAACCCGGAGCGCGATGTGCGCGACGAATGGGTGGCCATGGATTTTGGCACCAGCAGCACGGTGGTGGCGGTGGCCACGCAGAACGGCGGCAAGCGGTTGCTGCGTGTGGGCGCGCGTGACTACAACGCGCCGGTGCTGCCCAAGCACTACGAAAACCCCACCGTACTGGAGTTTCTGGACCTGGAGGCCTTCCTGAGCGTGTGGAACCGCCAGGTCTATCGCCCGCAACTGGATTGGGACTGGGTGAAGGCGGCGCATGAGGCGCTGCACAATTTCCGCAGCGATGCGCGCAATCCGCGCAAGGTCAACAGCGTGATGCTCTACCTCAAGCGCTGGGTGCTGGAGGCCGAGCGGCTGGAGTTCCGTCTGGTCGATCAAAAACAGGGCCTTGAATACCGCCTGAGCCCGCCGAAAGAGCAGCATCCGGTGCGCGGGCAGGCTATGCAGGCCCACCCGGATGCGCCACTGGACGTGATCGAGCTGTACGCCTGGTATCTGGGCATGGCAATCAACTGGCGTCAGCAGGGCATTCACCTGAAATACGCCATGACGTTTCCGGTGAAATACACTCAGGACGTACGCAACAAGATGCTGGCCTCGTTCAGCCGGGGGTTGCAGCGCAGCCTGCCATCCACGCTGCTGAACAGCACGCGGATGAACGAGTTCGAGGTGCGCGAGATCGCCACCGAGCCGATGGCCTATGCCGTGGCGACCCTGCCGCAGGCGGGCTTGCAGCCGAACCAGGAAGGCTTGGCCTATGGGGTCTTCGATTTCGGCGGCGGCACCACGGACTTCGATTTTGGCCTGTGGCGTTTGCCCACGCCGGAAGAGATGGATGAGGACGGCGCGGAAAGCGTGTTCGAGCGGCTGGGCTCGGGCGGAGACCCGTATCTGGGCGGCGAGAACCTGTTGGCGTTGCTGGCCTATCAGGTGTTTCAGGACAACCTGCAAACTGCTTACGACAAGAAGCTGATCTTCACCCGCCCCCTGTCCGAACCGGCCTTCCCCGGCAGCGAGGCGGTGGTGGATCAGAGTGCGCTGGCGCAGGCCAATACCGCCATGCTGATGCACGAGCTGCGTCCGCTGCTGGAGCGCCCGGAATCCTTTGACGAGGAGAACAAACTGCAACTGGACATGCTGAACCGTTCGGGCGAGGGCGTGTCCGTGACCTTGAATATCGACATCGAGGCCTTGCAGGCCTTGATTCAGGCGCGGGTGGAACGCGGGGCGGAAGGGTTCCTGTCGGAAATGCACGCGGCCTTCGAGACGCTGGCCCCTCGCCAGATTCATATTCTGTTGGCGGGCAATGCCAGTCGCGGGCGCTGGGTGCGAGAAGCCTTCACCACAGAGGGCGAGGCCTGGGCCGACAAGGTAGAGCGTTCTTTCGGACTATACGCGCTGGAGTTCATCGTTCATTTCGCCGTGGGGGCGGAAGATGCGTGCTCCGAGGCGCCCAACTGCAAGACGGCCGTGGCCCTGGGGGCGCTGGATCTGGTGCCGGGCAGCCCGTTCATTCAGAAAGATCGTCAGCAGGCCCGTTCGATGGGTGATGCGCCGTTCAAGTATTTTGCGGGTCCGCTTTCCAATATGCAGTTGCAACCGGTGTTGACGCCGGGGGCGGCCTACAACGAGTGGCATGAATTCGGCATTGTCCGTGATGGGGTGTTCGTACTGGCCTGGTCGGCCAGCCCGCGTGCGCGTTCCGGCATGAAGCAGGGCGACGCGGAATTGCTGGTGAAGCGCGTCTCCATGCCCGGCGCAGGCAAGGGCTATCGCTGCTTCGGGCGGGTGGTGTCGGCCGGCGCGATCGAACTGGCGGCGGCGGCTTCCCGCGAGGCGTTCGATGCCCAGGGGCCGGGGGTGACGACGCGGAGTCCTCTGGATGATAGGGAGTGATGGATATGGGTAAGAAAGACGATGCGGCTTTGGATGAGTTCAAACAAAATCTGCGTAAGGCGCTGGAGGATGAGGCGATGCTGAAGTGGTTGCTCAATAAGTTGAACGGGGTGTTTGCAGGCTTCGCTTCTATGGATTCTGGCGTTTCTTCGCTGACTCATTCTGGGGATGCTGTTTCCCCGCGTGAAAGGGATTTGGAGCGCAAGCTGTCGGATGCGCTTGCGCAGGTCTCGCACCTTCAGCAGCAGGTCTCTCGTTTCGAAAGCGAATCGAAGCAGGCTCAGTCCGATGCGAGGTCGCAGGAGGCTCATGCGGCGCAGCAGGCGCGCGAGCTGGAGGATGTGCGCAAAAAGCTCGACGCCAGTCGCAAAGAGGCCAAGCAATGGAAACAGGAATGCGAAACCATGCAACATCGCGGCCTGTTGCCGCCTGATCTGGCCGATTTGATGGCGCGGGTACGTGACGATGCCGAGTTGGCCCGACGCTTCTCCCTGAGCGCGGAATGGGACGATCTGAAGTTGTTGATGAGCACGGTGGCAGTGTTGTCCGATGAGGGGAACATCAAACGTCTGTGGGATTTGTACAAGAAACGCTGCGAAGACCAGTGCGGGCCGCTTGGTCACAACGACAAGCTCCTCTATGGAGCGGCCTTGAACTGGTACAACTACAAATGGCCCAGCAAACTGCTAAGCAGCGATTGTCCGGCGCCCGATAGCGCTTATAACTACGAAATACACATGCGCCCGGCCATTGGCATGACCGGGGAGACCATCGCTGCCGTTTGGCTTCCCGGCATCCCAGGGTTGAAATTGAAAACCCTGGTGGCTACGAGATAGCTGATCGATGAGGCATGTGTTCTTCCAGACATTCTGATTGGATGACCGATCTCCACTGAATGAACCTGCGGCCAGGAACCTGTGCGCGCCAGCAAGCGTTGAAACGATTGATTTCTATTGGTTTGAATGCCTGCGCCTTGGAGACTCACAATGCAAGCAGTTTATCCCGCGCCAACACTGTTATGCCATCAATCGTGTCTACCTGCGCAACACTGAAAACTGCAGAACTTCTGTCATGCTCCCGGCGCCATCAAGCAGCAGCCTCCGCATGGAGCTGATAGCGTGGGTCATATTGCCTGTTCTTAGCCAGCAGTGCCCAGATGGTCCGCGCCATCTTGTTGGCCTGCGCCACGACGACCACGTTGTGGGGTCGCCGACTGAGCAGGTGGTCAATCCAGGGATTGCGATGCTTGATCTGGAAGTTCACCACGGCCCGCGCCCCATGGGTCAGCAATGATCGGAGATAGGCGTCTCCTCGCTTGCTGATGCCCAGTAGCCGGACCTTTCCTCCCGTTCCACTCTGGCGGGGGACCAGCCCCAGGAAAGAGGCGAATTCCCGCCCGGAACGGAAGGACTTCATGTCGCCCACGGTGGCCAGTATGGCCGTTGCCGTAAGCAGCCCCACCCCAGGGATCGCCATCAGCCGGGACACTGCTTCCTGATCCTTTTTCCAGAGCGTCAGACGTTTCTCGATATCGGCAATATCCTGATCAAACTCTTCCAGTCGCTTGATCTGACGGCGAAAGGTCTCCAGCGTCATGGCCGGTATCCGGTCTTCCAGCGCGGTAAGCGCTTCGGGGTAACCGTCCAAGCAACCCACCTTCCCAAATTTTCTGACCTGACCGATCCTGACCCGCGTTCAGCGAGGAGGGGATGGCTATGACGAAGGACGGAAGACCGCTTATTGGCGGCAACAAGTAGGTGGGTTCACATCAGCGCTTGATGCATTCAGACTGTCCTTTCAGTGGGAAACCGCTTCCATCGATCCATCGCTGGATTCTAGCAGGCGGCAGGGTATCTCGGTACCATGCCCCCCAGAGGGCGGCATGTGTGATCCGCCCTACGCATCGGCAGAGCGTCTACCGGGTAGACGGTCGGCGCGTGCTCGGTTTTCTTCCAAAATGGTCCCGTCTTCCCGGAAGACGCCCGCATTACCCCTTCTTTATCTTGCGTTCCGCTTTTCTTTCGGTAGACGCTTTTTTGGGCGTTTTCGTCTACCGGGTAGACGTTTTTTTGGGCGTTTTCGTCTACCGGGTAGACGTTTTTTTGGGGCGGCGTTTTCCGGGAAGACGCTTTTATTTGCCGATTCTGGGGCCATCGTCTACCCGGTAGACGGGTTGCAGAGGGGAAACTGGGGGTGGCGTCTACCCGGTAGACGACATTGGAGCAGCAAATCGGCGGGTGTCACTACGGTATGGACGCGCATCCCGGCGATCCCTGTCGACCGAGCAGCTTTGTAATATGGTGAATCATCAGATGATCGGGGATGCCCCCGACTTCACCGTCTACCGGGTAGACGCCTGCCGGGCGCAGATTGCCTCGGCCCTCGGCATCCATTGCTCAGACATCTCCGCGAAACGTGGTAAGGCCGCGCATGAGATTGACCATAGAAAGTTCAGATACAGTATCGAATACCTCACACGAGGCGAAGCGAAGTCGGGATCATCGTTAAGCCCATTTTATTTGACCAGCGCCGAAATCAAATCGCAGCAGAAAGAGATGTATGCGGTTGTTAAAGAAAGAAGCACTCAGTCCCTGAAGATGCATCGTCTACCGGGTAGACTGAGTACGGTCAAAGATATTGATGGCGTTGGATACGCTGACGGTCACGTAGCGTGAGGGGCTGGGAGTAAACCCCCTCGAAGAACTTGAACAAACGCGCCTGTTGGGGGAATGTCACTTTCCGACC
>JAJYPA010000134.1 GCA_021795795.1 Pseudomonadota bacterium
CAATCTTGCTGATGAAGAGGGGGCGGCAACTCGGGCTGGCTGCAGGATCCGGGCGAATGACAGTGAGGCCCGCACGTGCAAGCTTTTCGATGGTCTCTGGTTTCAGCGCCATATCCCCGTCCCCCTTCTGGTGGATGCTGCTATCGCATAGGTTCCCATGATCCGGGTTACACAACAAGCGATACAAGGCCCCGGTGAATTTGTTCTCAGCCACCTCCAGGCATTGCGGGCGCAGAGTTTTTCGTCATGCGCAGGTAATCCATGGGGTCATGGACACGGTTATTTCGGGAGTACACTTCTCTGGAGAAGCGCGGGACAGCGACGGTTATCCCCCGCAGGCGCAGTGTTTGCGTCCTTGCACGGACCTGATCACGGAAGAAAGAGCGGCTCTCCGGGCAGCGGGGGAAATCTCGCCCTCCCGCCACCACGGCGCTAACGATCCGTTGGCATGAGAGGGGATGACGGCTGTTTGTGATCTCCCCATTGGGATAGGGCCTGCATGAGGGCCTCGTTTTCCTGGGCGAGTTGAACGCCCGTCTGCCGGGCCGCATCCATATTCCCCGCATCGAACTGGGCCTTGGCGGTCCGCGCGAGGGCGTGGAGACGGTGATGGTGGGCGTGGATGCTTGCCGGTATTTGCACCTTCAGCTTGATATGCTGGAGCCAGACCCCAAGGTGGCAGTAAGATTCGGCGCCTGGCTCGAAGACGTGGGCAGGGAACTCCGCCGTGCCCCCGAGAGCGGCGAGGAATTGCCGGATACGCAGGTTATGGGCGGTGAAGAAACCCCCGGACGTTATATCCTCCTGGAAATTCAGGAAGGGAGGAGAGGTATCATTATCTTTTTTAACCAATGGCTTATAACCATTCAACCAACCGCTGAAAGCGCTGGCGGGCATGGGTTTGGCGATGGCATAGCCTTGCAGGACATGGCATTCCAGGGTGGTGAGCAGATGGGCATGCTCGATAGTTTCCACCCCTTCGGCAACCACTTCGAGACCGAGCATCCGGGCGGTGGTGACGACACCGGCGACGATGGCGAAATCCCGTGGGTCGTTGATGATGTCCCGGACAAAGCTCTGGTCCACCTTGATGGTCTGGGCGGGGAGTTTTTGCAGATAGGTGAGGGAAGCGCTGCCGGTGCCGAAGTCATCCATGGCCACCCGCACGCCAAGCTGGTTGCAGGCCAGAAGGGTCTCCCGCGCGCGACGGAAATCCAGCATGGGGGCACCTTCCGTGACTTCCACTTCCAACGCCTCGTGAGGCATGTCCGGATAGCGGGCGAGGGCCTCCTGCAGATCCGTCAGGAAGGCATCGTCCAGGAGATGACGGGTGCTGATGTTGACGGCGATGCGCAAGGTGAGCCCCTGACGGTGCCAGATCGCTCCCTGCGCCAGTGCCAGGTCCAGGACCAGGCAGCCAATGCGCCTGGCTAGGCGCGGATGGTCCAGGGAACTGGCGAAAGCGGCCGGCGGAAGGATACCCCGTTCAGGGTGCTCCATGCGGATCAAGGCCTCCACACCAATCACGCCATTGTGCAGTTCCACTACAGGTTGGTAGAAAAGGATCAGGCGTCTTTCGGCGAGGGCGCTTTCCGTCATGGCATAAACCTCCATTTCCTGTCGTTGCTGTTCGTCCATGCTGCCTGCGAAGAAGGTATAGCGGTTGCGCCCGCCATCCTTGGCGGCGTAGAGGGCGAGATCCGCGTGGCGCAGCAGGGTTTGGGGGTTACCTTCATCCGCGGGATAGACGGTCCAGCCAAGGCTGCCGGAAATGATCGCCGTGTTCTCCATGATGGTGACGGGCAAACGCAGGGCTTCCAGAAGGCGCTGTGAGATCCCTTCGATCTGCTCCAGCTCGGTCACATCGGAAAGCAGGATGCCAAATTCATCTCCGCCCATGCGACTCACCGTATCTTCGGATCGCAAGGTATCCAGCATACGCCGTGCCATTTCCTGGAGGAGCCGATCGCCATAATCGTGACCCAGGCGGTCATTGACCTGTTTGAAACCGTCCAGGTCCAGGATCCCCACAGCCAGCAGGCGCTCATGGCGCCGGGACTGGCTGCGGAATTGATCCATACGGTCCATGAAAAGCGTCCGGTTGGGTAGCCCGGTGAGGACGTCATGGGTGGCCTGATGGGCGAGATCGGTCATGAGCCGGCGCTTTTCCGTGACATCGCGAAAGACCAGGATGACGCCCAGTATTTCACCATTGAGGTAGCGAATGGGCGCCGCAGAATCCTCAATGGCGTATACGCGTCCATCGCGGCTGACCAGGACGGTATGGTTGGCCAGGCCGACGACTCGCCCTTCCTGGAGCACCCGGCGTACCGGGTTGGGGACGGGGGCACGGGTCTGTTCGTTGAGGATGGGAAAGATCTCCTCCAGATCCCGCCCCTCCGCTTCGGACAGGCGGTAACCGAGCAGGGATTCCGCCACCGGATTGATCCCCATGACCCGTCCCAAGACATCGGTGGTGATAACGGCATCGCCGATGGAGGCCAGGGTCACCTCGGCCCGCTCCTTGGCCTCCCAGACCTCCTGCCTGGCCTGTTGCTGGGCGAACTCTCGCTCCTTGGCTTCCCCCAACAGGAAACGATAACCGAAAAAGGAGAAGAACAGCAGAAAGGCGATCCCGGCCGTTGGCTCCCACATGCTGTGGGACCAGAGGGCGAAGAGGGTGGCGCGGGGGATGCTGGCGCCGGCCACCAGGGAATACCCGGCGACGCGCGCCATGGACCCCATCCGCCATTCCCCTACCGCTTTGGAGATCCCGGTATAGGTTCCCGACGACAATCCCGAGTGGGCCTGCAGATACTGGGCGGCGATGCCGGACTGCCGTTGATCAAGGGCGGTGAGGGTGGGTGATGGAAAACGGCTTTCCAGGTAGCCATCATCCCGCAGCAAGAAGAGGGCCGTGTGGGATGGTAACGGCAGGCCTTTCCAGGAGGGGAAAATACCGTCCTCCAGCGGTAGCAAGGCCAGAATGGCTCCTCCGCCAGCGGCCGCAGGAACGGGATGGCAGAGGGGGACAGCCCAGCTTTTGGGAACCGCCCCGGAGATGGGCAGGCCGACATGAAAGGCCTTTTGCTCCAGGCAGATCCCGATCTCCCGGTGCAGGCGCGCAGCGCTGGGATCTTGGGGGAGCCAGTCGCCACGGCCCGCTGCCGCCACAATGCGGCCGCTGGCCGAGACTACGGCCAAGTAACCCAATGTCGGCTGCGTCTGCAAAATGGCGTTGGGTTGCATGGGCTGGTTAGGCGCGCCGTGCTCCCGCCCATGGGCGATTTCCTGGGCGATCAAGGCAAAGGAATCCCGCAGACCGCCGAGGGTCAGCGCCGTCATCCGCGCCAAGGACGCAGAGAGCAGCCGTAAATGAGTCGCTTCCTGAGCGTAGGTCCGCTGCCCGTTGTAGAAGGCGAGAAAACCCCAGGCAAGGGCACTGAGCAGCACGAACACGATCCACAAGCGCCATAACCAGCGAGGCGTGGAAAACGGCTTGAGAGAAGTCACCGCTGGGTCCGGATGCGCGGCCATAATTTCCTTTTCTGGAGCTGGCGCCTGGTTCTGGTCTAGTCCTAAACCTTGTATTCTTGTATTACATTAGCCGAGTCTGGGCCAATTACAAGGCGCTTTTGGCTTAATTTCACGCCTTGACAACAAAGGAGTTTCGCCCTTTCTATACCCTCTACAAGACGCCGTTCTCCAAACCACCCTGAATGACCGTGGCATAAAACGCCATCCTCCTTACTCAGATAACGATAGACGTAACAGCATTCTGGACGAGAAAAAGTATATTGCCGGATCAGAGAGGGGGCGGATGACAAAAAAGCAGCCAACCCACAAAGCACCCCATTCCCTTATCTTGCACTCCTTCTGACTTACAGAAATCAATATAAATCAATCAAGTGGTTCTGGTGTCTCGGCGAGGACTTCCGCTTCAGTGTATGCCCACAGCAGGGCATAAACCGCATCACTCAGACCGTACAGATCCCCAACCGTGATGATGTTGATCCCACGGGAGACGGCATAGCGCAAAAGATTGTCCGGGTCATAATCATGACTATCTACGAATAGTTCAACCGCCGCGTATAGATGGTCATCTTCAGGGCCAGCGCGCGACATTAGGTCCAAATAATCCGCATAGATGCGCTTTGCGATGGCGATGGCGGCAAGCCAGTCTCGTTCAGAGACAACTACCGGTTCGTCCGGATCATCCCAACCACCGTTTTCCGCAGAAGCGCTGATGTACCCGCGAGCAAGCCGCTCACGCACGGCGATCCTGTCTATAGGTGGGTGGCTCAACATTTTCAACTTCCGCATTTTTCACCTCTCAAAAGGAGTAGCCAGCTTACGCATGGATGCCCGCGAAAACGACAGTGGGGTGCCTTTGCTGTTTCCAGGAGGCGGCTCGGTTTCCAGATAAACCACTTTCCGATCCATGCCGGTAATCCGCACCCGTCGATCCTTGCTTCGATCATCAGGGTATAACGTGTTTGGGAGTAGATAGTCTTTACCAATTTCCAGCTTCATGACAGTCCTCATGATGGCAGATCGCTTCCCGCGATTAAATTTAATAGCGCACTATGAGTGCTGGTGTATATACGCCACACCAGCTTCGGCGGGAACTGAATCCACAGCAAAATGTGTATTCGCCTTACGCAAAATACCTATGCGCGAGGCGTATAGGTCCGTGTACTCCGCGTGCGTTATTTCCCAAAATCCATGGTTGCGCCCCAGAAAAAGGCTACGTGCCAAGGGCGTGTCAAAGACAAAAGTATCCGGTCGTGCCGCGCTGTGGTCAACGCCGCCCATATGTGCAAAGAATTGGCGCATCAGTCACCTCCTGTGTGATGTAGGGCTAACGAGGTGTTGGCCCTACATCACATGCACGGCGCGGGAAGCGGCGGGTCTGTCGCGGGGGTGGTAATAGAGATGCTGCGGGTAAAGAAAACCCCCTGCCGAGAGTGGGTAGTCAAAGCAACAGCGGTTTTAAGGAGCCGGGCCACGCCCACCACAGGCATAAAAGTGGCCAAACACCTTATGAGGTTAGGTAGGGGACATGGACTGGGCTATGCCATAGTTTCCGCAGGCTTGAAACTTCTGATACACGCCTTCCAGTTTTGTACAGGCTTCCGACGTGGTCAGCGGGGTTTTGCTGGTGAGCCTCACAGGTGACTCCAAACCGGCCCACTGTCCGCCTTCGTCCACCTGACCTTGTGCCTGGATGCTGGTACCGTTTACTACCACGGACATGCGCGTCGCGTCGCCGCACTTTAACCGCTGTGGATAGGGCAAGTTCATCACCACTATGGCCGTGGCGTTGTCCCCTGGCGGCGGGTTTCCGGTCGTGTGGTAGGTGTCCCCTGGGGGTGCCTCATGCGCCGATGATTTGACAAGGCACTCACCAGACGGACTCAGACACAAATCGTTGCTGGCAAACCCATCAATTTGTGGCTTGCCGACCAGTCGGGCGTAAAAGTCAGGCCCGACAAACGTGTACAGATCTTTCGTGTAGAAGCCCGTGTCAGGACGGGGCCAGCTACACGATATGGACTGTTCTTGAACTGGCGTAAAACTCAATGTCCCCGGGGGTGGTGGGGGTTGATTTAGAGTAGACGCCACACAACTCGCGTGTTCCGCCTGACTTTGTTTGATAAGCGCTTCAGCACGAGCTGTTTCACTGCTGACCAACAGGGCTAGTGCACGCTGACGCAGCAGAACGGCCAGCAGTGGGGGGTAGCCATACCCTCTGTTGTATCGTAGTGCCGTCTGAGCCTCGCAGGCCCGCACATGTGAAATAAGGTGCATGTCCATTCCATCACCAAAGAGGTCGCTTGCAGCGCCACCAACGGGGGTCAGACCTCGTTTTTCGAGGCGGGCAGATACCAGATAGGGCCATTGCTCCCTGGACATGAAGTCGTGGTGCTCGCGATATGTCGATATGCCGGGCGCGGGCTGATCCGTGACTTCCGCAATCTGTGGGCCAGGCGCCACGGTACCGGACGTGGGCTGACTGATGGGAAGCACGCCCCCGACCAGTTGTTGGCCAACCTGTTGTACAGCCTGCCCCGCACTGTGCAGGAGGTTCCCCAGGAAACCGCTGCCCGCCCCGTTGCCGCGGTTGGCCGAACCATTAGAAGTACTGGCGTTGGAACCATTACCGGAACCATTGGAACCCGGCCCACTGGTTGAATACTGATAGTTCGAGAGTTTGGACGGGCTGATCTCAGGGGATGGGAAACCGGCGATTTGATGTGAAGACACGGGGTAAGTCTGCCCGCCGCTACTGCCCGTGGTGTTGCCGCTGCTGGGGATATTACCGTCGCCATGGCCACCGTTCCCATCGCCTCTCTGCGGTGTGCCGGTGCTGCCAGAGCTACTGCCAACGTTTCCACTACTACGGCCATATCCATGGCTATATCCGAAACCCCCTTGACTTCCGTCGGGTGCACTACCGGCAGGAAGGGATCCGGTTCCGTTATTACTTTCAGTGGCACCACTGCTGCCACTGCCGGACGTCCCAGGAAATCCGCTGGTATTGCCGGAACCGGATGAACCGCCGCTGCTGGGCACTGAATTGCTCCCTGACCCAGAGCCGCTTCCCGGAAGGGCGGGCTGCCCGGCACTGCTTGCCGGTGATGATCCTCCACCAGAGGTGAGAGCCAGTCCACCCCCGACTGCAGCGGCAGCCCCGATGGCGCCCAGCAACGCTTGTGATCCATCCAGCCCGGCCACTGCCGGGTATGTGCCGGACGGGCAGACCGCCGTGGCGGTGCTGGGAGACCCTTGCGATACGGCGGGCATCTGGGATATGGCATCAGGGCCACCTGGGTTACAGGCGACCACCAGAGCTATCGTGTGCGCGTCCGCCAATGGAGAAAAGGCCAGAGCCGCGGCGACGGCTACGGAGACTGTCAGTTTGTTATACGTGCGCATTAGTTTGCTCCTTTGATTTTTGGCTTGAGATGGATATAGGGGACAACTTTGATGCCTGCCTTTCCACCGGAAAACAGAGCCGATGCCGCCTGCTTGTTGAGCACGACACCAGCAACGTGCAGGGTGTGCGGGACACAGCGCAGGACTATTTCTTGCGGGGATTTCTGCTGTGGGGTAGGGGATGGTCCTGGCTGTAGCAGAGGCTGGCACGTCGCAATCACGGCATCCGGTTGTTGGTGATGGCCCTGCATAAGTGCTGGCAGCGCAGGGGATGTGGCGGCCATCGAGATGACAGGCAGGCAGAAAAGTAGTGTGGCAAAAATAGATTTGCTCGCGGGAAGTGATCTGAGTTTCTGGTTCATTTGTTGCTCCTTATGCAGTAAGACCGGTTCATGTGAACCGGTCGGCTCCCATGGTTAATCTAACCGACGGACCTTGACACCAGGCGGGCAGAGCGATCCCAAGGTGGAGACCACCTCCTCCAGAAAATCCTCAAAGTCCTTATCGCCACCGGCAGAATAGGTGGCTGAACTCGCCAGAGCATCAGGAAGAGCCCCGTCCAGTCCGTTCGGAATAACAAGGCGCTCTGCTTTGTTAATCAAGTTGATTTTGCCAACATTCTTGCGGGGGTTTTGCCGTAATAGATCATTTCTTGCCAGTGAAAAACATTCAGCGATAGCTTCCACGGCGCATTGGTCGGGTGCGCTCACTTCGATTTCGTAAAACATAGACACCTCGTTCAGTTCACAAGGGCCAGCACCATTGCTGACCACACGAACTATGTGCGGCGCGGGAAGCGGTCCTCTTATCGGGATCGCTTCCCGCGAGTAATACTAGAAAGTAATGCTGTACCGCGCCTGGAACCCACTGGTGTCGAGATGGATGCCATTGGATACGGAAATGGGCAGATGACGATATTCGTAGCCCACGGTGAACAATCCGGGGCCAACTCCGCTGAAGTTAACGTCCGCGCCTGCCTGGTAAAACAGTCCACCGACCGTGTGCAGGCCGGTCACATGCGTTGCAAAGTCACGGCCCATGGCGGCATTGGCCGTGAGGGACACATACCGGCCAACGGGGTAGCCATAGGACGCACCAAAGCCAGCATACGCGGTGCTGACGTGATACACATTGCCACCAGCAATCCCGACACGGGATCCACCGATCAGGATTTTAGGGGCGATGACACCACCATCAAATGGCAGGAGCTTCTCGCCGGTGACCTGCATGTGCTGGTAAGTGAGGCCATTGCCGGCACCATCCACCAGGTCGAAACCAACGCCGTAATGGGTGGCTCCGAAGGTGTGACCAATCGTCAATTTTCCTGCGGGGACGCTGGCAGTGACACCGTTGCCCAGGTGGATGCCGACATTGTCATAACCGATACCTACCGTTGTGCTGCCCGTGTCGGCCACGGCCAAAGCGGGTAAAGCCAGGGCCACGGCGGTGGACAAAAGAAGAAAAGATTTACGCATGGTGAAATTCCTCATCAAGCAGGAGCGTCATTGCTCTGGATAATATATAGCACCATATCACAATACTAGACGCTCAGCGGCGTGTCCGCTGTGGCGATCATCACGCCGGAAGTGCGTTTCCTTACGATATCGCCGAGCTGTAGTTTGGCTTCAATGGCGTCCGGTGAGCGCTTGATGAGGTCGTGAAGAGCGGAGACCGCCGGGTGCTGGTAGGGAAACGCGCTGGACCTGGCGATGAACAGATGTCCATGGCGCGCGGTGACGGACACGCCCTGACTTCTCAGGTCGCCGAGGGCATTTTTATCGCCTTTCTCCAGCGCCAGAAGAAGGTGTTCTCCAAGTTTCCGCCCATAGACGGTTACGGAAAGAATGGCTTTCCAGGATTCCTCGTCGATCTTCAACGGGTTTGCCATGCCAGCCTGTTCGCGAGTCGGCAGGCTGTGGATGAATGGCGCGAAAACATCCGGGTGGACGCCTATATCACGACCGGCCATCTCCAGTGCGATGCGGGTCGCCACAAGGCCGCCGTTTTGCCAGGCAAGCGGAGCGTCTTTGAGACGCGCGGCATGCTTTTTGAAGGCTTTCCAGAATGATCCCTCATCGGTGGTGGCGATGAGTGCCTTGTACACGCCTGGCTCCGGTGCGGGGATGGCGGGCACCATCACGGAGCGGGCCACACGTTCGCATTCGATGAAGTGCAGACGGGCCTGTAGGCCGCGTTCATTGTTCTCCACCATCGCAAGCTGTTTCGCCATGTCGAGGGTGATGTAATATTCCTTGCTAGGACGGCCGCCATCGGGGTTTTTGATAATTTTATCAAAAACCAAGAAATCTATATTTTCTATAAAGTTGTATTTCACGATTCGGGCTTTTACCCAGTTGGCAAACTCTTGGCCGGACTCCAGAAAGGCGTGCAGATCACGGGCGTTGACGGTCCGCGTCTGCTCAGTACCCATGGTTTGTTGCTGAATGTTGATGAGGTCTTTCATGCTGAATCTCCTGATGCGAATAGAGAGCGTTGTTTAAGGCGCATCGCGGGAAGCGATCTGCTCTCCAGTACTGTATAGCACCACGTTTACGATTTGACGTGCGAAAACCGCAAGGAGACAATAGCTATAACGCTATCTCGGGAGAGTGGACATGCTTGAAAACAAGGGGGAAGTCATCGTTTACGACGCATTTTCAGGGCCGCACCCGGTGGTGGAGTGGTTGCTGAGCATGGTGGAGAAGGGCGCAGATGCGGGACCACGGCCAGTAGGTCCCGGCCGTGTTTGCCGGGTTCGCGCGGATATGGATCGGGAATCCAGGCAGTGGGAGCACCTGATGATTGGTGTGCAGTAAGTGGGTTGGGACAGAAAATGTGTGTAAAATCAATGTGGTTCTAGGTGGTTTGCCCGCACTGTCCCGGAAAAAAGTGAGCTTGTCCCAAGCTAACAAATTGATAATTAAAATAAAATTGAGTTTGTCCCGTTGTCCCGGCCCGGCGAGGATATAGACTTTAGGGAGTACACAACTAAAGTGATTCTCATTTAGTTTTTACGCGCGTATATGTGTATATGTCCTGACTGTGGGACAGATTGCGTAAAAGTATGCAACCAATTGTATATAAATAAAAATGTTGTCCCGGTAGGGGTGGGACAGCCTGGGACAGCACCATAATCACGGGGTCTGTAATAAATAAATAAATATAAATAACTATTTGATTTATTTATTTATTTATAGGGTTGATCCGGCACCGGAGCCTGCCCCGGCGGGGTTTTCGATTTTGGGACAGCATGGGACAGACGCTCGGGACCTGAAAAAGAGCGCGAGTGAGGTGACCCCGCAAGTCCGGGTTATTTCCGGAAAGGGTGCTATAGATGGTGTGTGCCCGGCGCGTCCTGGGATGTACCTGCAACAGCTTCCCGCGACGCGCATGGGGGGGGGTAGGCTCACTTAACAGGAGTTTTCACATGAATGACACGTCCAACACCCATGAAACAGGCAGTCAGGTTGCCAGTTTTTCTTTCAGGAACATGCAGGTACGTATCGTTGTCAAGGATGGCGAGCCATGGTTCGCGGCACACGATGTCGCCGTGGCACTGGAGTACAGGGACGCGGAGAGACTGACTCGCCTGCTGAAAGAGGATGAGAAGGGTACACATAAATTGAGTACCCTTGGCGGCGAGCAATCACTTCTGGTTATCAACGAGAAGGGCTTGTATCGCGCCATCTTCAATTCCCGCAAGCCGGAAGCTCTGGCGTTTCAGGATTGGGTCTTCGGCGAAGTCCTGCCCGCCATCCGCAAGCAAGGGTTCTACGGCCAGGCACCAGGCACGAAAAAGCCGCCGGACCTTCGCAATATCGCCACTCGCGTCATTCCGGTCAGGAGCCTGTTCGATCCGGAACTCTGGGAGGCGGCGACCGGGCGGTCTCTCTGAAAAAGAGCAGATGTGTACTGGGTAACCGCTTCCCACCACGCGCATGGTGGCGAGCGGCACAATATAATAGCAGGAGCAATCTTATGAACGACGCATTTGAGCAGGACCTGGCCCGAAGCGGCCTTACTCCTGGTGACGTCCCCCACTGGTCCGTGGTGACCGGCGCTCAGGCGACGGCGGACCTTGGTCGTGGCGAGGGGCAGAAGATACACTGCGACTGCATCAGGATCCCGTATCTCAATCTGGACGGTTCCCCCATTGTGGACGGCGGGCTACCGTTTTCACGGTACCGCCTGTTACAGACGGAGGTTGCCATCGGCGGGAAATATCTGTCGCGCGCCGGCTCCAGCGGCCATATCTACGTCCCGCCGCGATTGCGGGAGTTGCTGGCTTCCATGGCCGATGCCGACAAATATCTGGTGTCCGTCGAGGGAGAAAAGAAGTCCGAGGCGTTGGTAAAAGCGGGCATCCCGGCGCTAGGTCTCGCAGGCATTACGCTGTGGCACGATGTGGCGGCCCATCGTGCGGCACAGGAAGAGGGTGACGCTGCCGGGAAGAAAATCAACGTCACGAGAGACACGCCAATCAACCCGGAACTGCTTGCCATTTTCCAGGAACTCGGTGTAAAGACGGTGGCGGCCATGGGGGACAGCGACGGAAAGCCGGAGACGGAGGAGTTCTTCACTCCGGACCTGATCTCCAAAAAGAGTTTCAAGGTCATCAGCAACAAGCAGGCCGCCATCTCCGCAGCCGTCGCCAATGCCAGCGTGTTCTTTTCCGTCAAGGCGCTGGCCGGTGCGTTACGCAAGGCGGGTCTTCAAGGGACGGTGATATTCTGCCCATGGGGAGAGGGCGAGAAGTCTGACGGCTCGCGGGTGCTGCACAAGCAGGGCGCTGACGACTGGCTGCTCGCTGATGGTGTAGATGCCGTAAAGCACGCCATTGAGCAGCGTGTCGCGGAGGATCGGGAGAGAACCCACAGGCACCCCCAGCGGGGACAGAATACGGATTTTTCGATGGATGGGCACGGATTCATTCCGCTCGGCATGAAGGACGCCAGCAATGCGGCATTCTGGTCGCTGCGGGCTGGGGAAATATATGAAACCAATCTCGCCAAGATCACGAGCGCCCAAGGTCTGTTGCCGCTGGTTCCGTTGGAAGCCGCCTACGATCTGTGGCCAAAGTTCAACGGGAAAACCGGGGAAGTGTCGGTGAATGTGCCCCGTGCGGTGGATGCTCTGATGAAGGCGTCTCTGGGGCGCGGCCGGTTCAGCCTGTCCGCCGTGCGAGGTTCCGGGTGCTGGCCTGGTGACAATCCGGGTGATCTGGTGGTTAACGGGAGCGATGGGGTCTATCTGTTCAAAGCCGGCGAACAACCGGTCGCCTTGCTACCCTGCGATCCATCCAGGAAATCATTGTATGTCTCGCGGCCAGTAGCACCTGCCGTGGTCGGCGATAAGGTGGCCACGGCAGCGGACCTTATGAACCTGGTGCGGTTTTTCCAGAACTGGTCATGGGTGCGTCCGCGCACCGACCCTTTGCTGCTGACTGGCTGGGTGTTGCTGCAGGCGGTTCTGGGCGCGGTTCAGCACCGCTCGCACGCTTTTCTGACCGGTGAGTCCGGGGCCGGCAAAACCACGCTGGTGGATATACTCAGGTCACTTTTGCGCGGCTCGATGATTTACAGCGAGGCCGGCGGCGAGTCTTCCACGGCGGGGGTCCGTCAGCGCATGTCGCCCGACGCCATCACGCTGATCCTGGATGAGTTCGAGCCCGATAAAAGGGCTGCGAGAACGGGCGTGCAGAGTAATGTGGAGGGGATTTTCGGCATATTGCGCACGGCATACTCCGCCCATGCCGATGGCGCCGACGATGCCGACGGCGCTCTGAAAGGCACGGCGGACGGCAAGCGCGGGCAGGTGTATCGCTCCATATTCTCGTGCATGATGGCGGGCATCCAGCTCTCCACCCTGGAGCAGGCGGACCGGAACCGCCTGCTGGTGTTTGAACTCCTGAAGAACCACACCGGAGCCAAGCCCCTCTTGCCGGATGCGGAGGAGGTTGGTGCCGGGTTGCGGCGATTGATGTGGTCCCGTTGGCCGCTCTGGGAAGACCGCCGCACAGCGGTGATGGCTGCGCTGACTCAGCATTCGCCACGGTCGGACAACCGCACGCTGGAAACACTGGCGGCCCCTCTGTCCGCACTGCTATGCTCGCTGTTCGACGCTACACAAGATGACGCGGCAGCCGTCTTCATTCATAATCTGGTTCCTCTGGTGGTAGAGGACCACATCGAGCGGGCCGCAGGTAGTTCTGGATCTGACGAAACGGATCAGGAGAAAGCATTGAGAAGGCTGATGTCCGCCAATCTTCCGGTGGAGAACGCCGCGTTTGGTGGGCGGGAAACCATGCCGGTAGCAAAAGTTATCGTGGGGTCGGGCTGCTATGGCAAACAGGACGCATACTCGTCAGACAAATATGACACAACGCTGTACCTGGCGGGCATGACTCTTAAAAACCGCGACGGCCGCTGGTGGCTTTTCGTGGGGAAAGGGCATAGCGGTCTGGATACGGCGGCCAAATCCGCAGGGTATACCCCGGTTGCGCTAACGCAATTGCTGGCCAGGTTGCCGGGTGCCGAGGGCAGTCGGCAGAGGATAGGCCCATCGAGGTATCACGGTGTGCTGATCCCCATCGAACCACTGATCTTCCAAAATTTTGCGGAGGAAATGCAGGCGTTGCGGGATTCCAGGGATGCCGACGGTTCCACCGCCGTCCGGTCTGACGACAATGACAGCCTGCCGCCGCTGCACTGAGTTTTGATTTGCTCCGGTGCGCCTGGTCGTTCGGGCACACCGCTTGGCCCTCCATATTGGAGGGCCTTTTTTATGGGTGACGCCTATACGGCGTGGTTGTGTGGCTGGATGGGTTTAATGGCGATCCGCAGCCCCATGGCCTTGAGGATGCCCAGCAGCGATGCCACGGTGGGATTTCCATCAGGGGATAGTGTGCGATATGCCTGCGTTTTATTCAGGTTGGCTCGCTCGGCCACGGCAGTCACACCACCAAATGCCTTGGTAAGCTGGCGAAGAGCGGCCATCAATTCCGCCTGATCCCCATCTTCAAGAATTTCATCCAGCAATTCCACGGCCACGGAAGGCTCTCTCAGAAAGAGGTCTGCCATTGCATCATCATGTGAACGATCTCTCATTTGTCACCTCCCGCCGGGGTGCAACAATCAGGTCTCGCCCGTCTGTGGTGACGTAATGCCGTATCTCGTTCATGGCTTATTTTCGTTTATAAGCGAATATCTGTCAACCAAGCCTGTAAAGTTCAGATGCGGTGCTATAGAGGGGTTATGCGCCACACGGGAAGATGTTTACTGTCTGCAGAGACCGCTTCCCGTGTGGTGCATGGTTGGTATGAGGGGAGGGCAACGGGCGCTCCCTACTGAGACAGGAGCATGGAAAATGCGGCGCTTTTCAGATTTTGTGAGTGATGACAAGGTGGTTTTATCGGACGTCCGGTCTTTGTTGTTAGACCTGGTATTGCAGTCTGACAATGAGGATACCCGATATGACGAGGACAGATTGCTGGCGTTTGTCGCCGAGAACGGCGTGCGGGTCGGACGCACCATGGGGTACCTGAATATTGCCGTCGACCTCGACCCGGATGAGACGCTATTGCGTGACATGTTGCTGGCGGTGGATGCCCTGCGCATCGCACGGATGAACCTGGGCGAGGTGTGGGGTCGGCTGGATATGTGGGAAGAGGGCGAAGGCTTTTCGACGGGGCTTGACTGAGGCCGCTTCCCGCGACGCGCATCAGATGTAGGCGATAGTCACTTGAGGATCAGGGCATGGGTGAAATCAGGACTGCGGTAGATTTTCTCGATCAGTTTTTTGGTGGTGCCGTGGGGCAGCCCACACCTGTCGAGAGGGTGGAAGTGGTTGTCAGCCCCATCCAGGAAGACCAACGAGTTGCCAGTCCCGCATCCATACCGCAGAACGACCAGCCTTGCGAGCTGGCCTCGGAAGAAAAGGATGGGCAGGCCAATATTTTTGCTCGCGCCTGCCTGCGTGCCGGGGCCACGCCAATCAGGAGCCTGTCTCCACATCCCGCCGAGGAGATGACCCCCTCCACGACGGGATTACTTCCCGCGAGTAATGCACCGGTTTTGGGTGGGTCATCTGAGGAACCGTCCGGATTTATTGAGATAACAGAGGATGACCTGGTTTGTGCAGATATGGCACACCCTCATCCCTTTTCACTGGATATGGACGATTTTGCTATACCCGCGCCACAGCAGGTCGGGGTTGCGTCATCCGCCACCCCGATGGATTTCCTCACCAACCTGGACCCCACAGCTTTCGAGGCTATCAGCCGTGCGGAAGAACTCAGCATCGATGTGGAGACCAGCGTCAAGGGTACTCCGTGGTCGCCGGCCGAAGCCCCTGGCAAGGCTGCCAAACTCGGCACCGGTCAGACCATTAGCCAGTATATGAAAGCCCACGGTGCAACGCTGGACGCCCGTCCACGCATGCGCGTCCTCTCCATAGGGGCTGGCGGCTGGAAGGGCGCGTTTGACCTGGACAAAATGGGCGAGTCAGACAAGATGGAGTTGCTGGGTTTGCTGGACGGCAAGGTTTGGACCGGTCACAACCTGGCGTTTGACCTGCTCTGGATTAAGCACACCGCTCCAGAAGTAAATCCCAAGATGCTGTTGGATACCATGTTTCTGGCTACCGCTATTCGGCCTGATATTGAGCGCATGATCCACGAGCGCATTGTAGCCACCACGATAGGCGGTCAGCAGCCGGTACGGCTTGCTGGAAAGAATGCTGGTACGGTCGAGCAGGAGTTACAGAAGATATTGATTGAGCGTTCCGCCAGTAAAAACGGGAAAGACGACGATGCAAAATCCGCCTATCCGCTGGCTACGTTATCGCTGGTCTTTCTGAATGAGAAGATGGACAAGTCCTTCCAGAACTCCACGAATTGGATGCCCTCAGTCCTGACTAACAGCCATCTGGATTATTGCATTGGCGATATCACCGCCCCGGCTATCATTGCCCGGCGCATGCTCAATCTTCCTGACGGTGCGCCAATTGCTGACGTGGTTACTGCACTCAATATCAAAAAGGTACCTGGCGCTTGGGCATACACGCGGGCGTTTGAGCCGGCCGCCAGACGCCTGGTGGATTGTACTTTGAAGGGGATTCCGCTTTCGCAGACGAACATCAATGAGTATCGGAATGTGTTACAGAATGACGCAGATATAGCTTTGGAAAAGGTGCTGTCCCTCGCACCCGGTCTGGAGCCTTTCAGAGACCGGTTGGCGTCGCCATCTGGCGGTTTGACCGCTGAACTCAAAGAGGCGATCGCCGATGCGCTCAAGATGCGCACAGGCACAGAAGTAGAACGGACGGATACTGGTCAGCCCAAACTGGGGGCGAAGGATTTGCTGGAGCGCTTCCCAGATGAGCCGCTAATCACTGCTCGACGTGATTTGGACGGCGCTTTGAAGCGGAAATCCATGATTGACGATTATGCCGTTTTCGCAGGGCTGGATAGCCGGGTCCACGGGACCATCACCGTTGGCACCGTGACAGGCCGTACTCGGTCCGGCAATCCCAACATGCAGAATGCTCCTCGCAACCCTGAGTTTCGCGCCTGCTTTGCCGCAACCACGGG
>JAJYPA010000635.1 GCA_021795795.1 Pseudomonadota bacterium
CGCGTTCTGGCACTCTCGCAGGATCTGGATCGTGCCCGCGCCCTGGTCGATTGACTCATAGCGCTGCAAGGCGGCAGCGATTTCTGCCGAATGCGTCTGAAGGACTCGGATGTCGTCGGCGTAGCGAGGCGGCGCGGCCAGTGCAATGTGCTCCTGCATCAGGGCAAGGCGAAGATCCGCCAGATTCGCACCGCCGCGCTCGGTCATCCACCGCTCACTCAGATGGCGCAAGGCATTGATAAGGGCCCGCGACTGGTCCGGCGCCGTAATGCCTGTGACGATCATTTCCATCAAACGGCCATCCGCGCCGTCCGGATCGAAAGTCCAGACATGGATCAGGTGCGCAAGCTCTGAAACGATCTCCGGCGTCCACGGCTCGCTGGTCGTGTCTCGCCAGGCCGTTTCAGCGCACTGCTTGAATACCTCTAGGGCACGCATCTGAGCTTGAGTCAGAGCCGGGGCTCCCGGTTGGATGCACAGACGCAGTGCCGCCGGCAGGTCGGTGCGTATGGAGGCCGGGGCGTTGGGCCCAACCGCGAGAACCAGACGATCGCGTTGAGGATCGAGTGGTCGATCCCAGAGTTGAGTTCCCTGGCCGTCCCTGCACACCAGCCAGTGTCGCACGAATTGTTGAATAGTTTTGGCGAGCCCGCCGGTGGGCACGGCCGAGAGGTTCACAGAGGTCTTGGCTTGGATGGCAATGAAGCCCTCTGAGGTAGCGACCAGGATATCGTCCACCGGCGCTTCGGTCTCGAAACGCATCCAGAGAGGTAGCACGCTGCCAAGACCCAAGGCGTAGTCGACAGATCGCTGGCTGAGGATGCTCAAGCCAAAGAAGACGCCTAACTGCGCCTGAAAGGCTAGCCCGCCAGCGGCCGCAGCACCGCCGCTGGAGACGGTCGGGGGTTCAACATCTGTACGCGGTGGATTCGTCAAGGTCAACCTTCGCTTTGCTGCAGTGAATATAAGGGCGTACTTCGCGAATGCCCCGCAGTTCGATCGAGCGAGTGAGCTCGGAGCGAGCAACCTCGCTCCAGTGCGTTCGTTGGACGCCCAGATGCCGGGCTTAATGGCCCAGTATTCCTAACTGAGAGCATAAGCGCATCCACGCCGTGTTTAACGGTCACCTCGCCAAGCAAGAATTTCTTGCTCCGGACGAATTGACTTCTTCATGGCCTTCAGCGTAACGCTACTTTTCCCTGTCGCGCCACCACTGCCGAGATCTCGGCTCGTCATCTTTGGCAACACGCTCACCGAACATCCTCATCACGTCCAAGTTCCGCCGATCGTGGCTGCGCTCCCACTGACCGCTTCCCGCTGGAAGCGGGTCTAGCCTCCTCACGTATCGAATGGCAGCTATTGGCCGATATTAGTCGTTCTCTGGGCGGAAGGAAATGTCCGCTGCAAAATCGACCATTAGTCGCTCAATGACCACTGGTTTTCCGGGATTTCTGATGTCGACCAAGATATCGTTAGAAGTTGGTTGGCCGCACAAATGTGAATTCGGGTACGCCCTCGGTCCGAAAGACTTCTTCAACTAGACAGGTCATAGTGATCTCGGGGCTGAGCGGAAAAGATGTCTAACGCCGCAAATCAGCCGCGCCGTCTCTTGGCGTCGACTGCATTTGCCTTGTTAGCCATGTATTCCTTCATTTTACTTATAAGTGGCGGCATGCCCTTTAGCGAATCTGCAAGACTAAAAATACTATCCATGTCATCTTCTTGTATCAGGTACATTGCGATTTCCTTCTCTTGAATAGCTTTCTTAAAGGCCTCTGCCACATCGCTTGTGATCTCAAAAGGAGGAGACGGAACTTCCAAATCCTTCCTTTGAATGGCGCATTTAGGATAGTTATACTGTTCGTCAATTATGCCATTCTCGAAGACCTCGTGGATGTACAGCCAATGCGGCTTCGCAGTCTTGTGAGGCGTAGATGAACCCGTAATACGCCAAACGAGTGCCCACTTGTTCTTCTCCACTTTATCTGTACTAGCGAAATGAATGTCTCCCACCATTATGGACTGTATGGCCTTTACGTCGTCTGAATACTCGCATTCGATGGGCCTGAACCAAAGAACATAAAAATGGTCTTCTGCAAGCGGCTCGAAGTCTAATAATGATCGCATGTTTCTGTTCTCTCTTCGAACTATTCGATTGGCTATCGCAGCCCCCCAACTCATTTCTAGCTCTTTGAGTCGCGCCTTCTTCGACTTTGTTGTTGGGTACTGCTTTTGAGCCCGCTTCTTAAGGTTATCGAAGACTTGATTAAGTTTCTCTAGGCTTTCAACAGCATTAACTTCTACGCATAACTCAACCAATCTTTCTCCGCTAAGCCCATTGCGCGTGAGATTGGCGCTTCCGATAACGGCCGACACGTTTCCGATATACGTCTTTGCATGTAGCTCGTCAAGGAAGAAGATCTTATCCCAGCCAATCCGTTTGGCGAGGTCTGTGATTGCCCTAGGATTGCTGCCGAAGGTTGGCGAAACGATTATCGTGCCCAAACAATCCGCATCTGGAACAAATGTGTTCCAGTCAGTGCCAACATATGCAACTGCAATCTTCGACGGTTCGCATCGAAGTATTGCCCGCTGTATTTCACTGTCGACCAAAATCTTCACGACATTCCCTTTTGCTGGTTAATGTTTGAGTTGAGACGCAGACGCCGTCTTGCCGGTAGCTGTCGCCTCGAACAAAGCGTTAGGCCACATACTCACCAGCGCTGACCGGCCAGACTTCAACAATGATTTGTTGTGGTATTTCGCCACCATCTGCGGCACGAATTGAAACCTCTTGCTCATCTGGATATCTGGGATCGGGAAATCTAATCGACACGACTCCCAATGGCGAAAATAACCTCTGATCTAAAACATAGACGTAACCGTCGGTGGTCCCGTTATTCGTTGCAAAGGGGATAGCGATCCGAGATTCCTCTGTGATAGAAATGAAGCAGCCGTCATGAATACCGGTGACGAGTTGATGCCCACGTGCAGTGTTGACTTCGGATGAAAATCTTTGGAATGTTCCGTCCCGTCGTAACTCTGCTCCACGATCAGCATCGTTTCTCCTCATCACGATGTCCACATTGCTCCCAGTGGGAATCAGCCGCCCACCTTGGCGATGATGAATTTCCGTGGAGACACCACGATACAGAAGGGTCATGTATTCTCCAAGTGGCCCTATATGCATGGATGAAAAGGTGGGTCCGGCACTGCCCCCTTTATGCCTTGGGATCATACCCCAACTTTTTGTCGTCAACCATAAGGAGTGAACATCATGGGGTCATACAGCACCTCGCCAGATTGACCTAGTATCCATCGCCTGCCGTTGCCGACACTACAGGGCACCTCGAATAACCAATCATTTTTGTGATTCGGCAGAGGAAGAGGCTCTGGCTCACAATCTGAGGGGGTTTTCACCACCATTTTTTAACCTATTTTGGTCCCTTTGGGGACATTTCCTGAATTGCGGGCAGACTACCCCGCAAGAAATGCGAGCCGACGCAGGTTGTAGACGATGCCATCATGCCGATGGCGAAGGATGCCCGTGCCTGACCGATGGTCCGGATGCCCTTGCCGTCACACTGAGCGATCCCGAGGCAGAAGCATTCCTCAACTACTTGGCCTTTTGAGGGCAGTGTCTCGGCATCGACCCAAACCCAAGTGTTGAACGCCCACGCGCAAAGCTGGACGGGAATGACTGCAAACGCTGCCTTGGTGCCATTGGTCGCAACAGCAACCCGGGGAACGAAGCGTGGGCGTAATGACCCGCCTAATCGCAGCAAGAGTCAGGGGGCACGTTGGATGGCCGATAGGTGGGATCTCCTCTCATA
>JAJYPA010000636.1 GCA_021795795.1 Pseudomonadota bacterium
CTCTTCAGTTGCATCGCTGGATCCCGAGTCTACAACGACGATTTCCGAAGCCAGATCAGCTACTGACCGCAGACAACGTTCAAGATTACGCTCTTCATTTAGCGTTATAATAGATACAGACAACGGAAATTCCATGAAATATCCCATTCTGTTAACAATATCAAATACATTAACATCACGATGGCGTCATACCCGTGAGGTTAAGCGATCTAACTGACTTAACCCCATTTCCAGAGTCTGCCACACTCTGGAACAATCATTTCATCAAAATCCGCTCATGATAAACCACCGACAGACGAGCGCATATTATGGGGCGCTCAGCCCTGAAGGCTCAATCACAGACCTTTGGTATAAGGGTAAGCCAGCCATCAGCGCGATAGTAATAGCATCAGCGTATCCCCAACTCAAACCATCGAAAAGCCCACCAATGAGATAAATGGAGAAGTAAGTAAGTGCGAACCAGTTCTGCGGAAGATCTCGCGACCTCCACATTTCACGCCCCAAGGACCAGAGAAACCAGAGGAAAAGCCCAAGACCGACAACCCCCAAAGATGCCGCTTCACTGATATAGCTGTTAGCCGCAGTATTCATGATAAAGCCGGGAGTCGCAGGAATCTGATGCGCTGCCTGCATTTTCAGTATGACGGAATAAAAATCACCTGTCCCAACCCCAAAAAATGGATGTGCAAAAAACATCATCACACCGCCGATCATTGCCAGGAGACGAACACCCCAGCTTGAATAAATAGCTGCATGACTCAGGTTGAAATTCAACAACCCATGAAAACCAAGCATAAAATAGGAACGAATGTATGGCATCGTAAAAAAGCCAACCACAGCCAAAGAAAAAACCATAGTCATCCAGTAACGCCAGCGTCCGGGATAGAGCATCCAGATCGCTATAGGAAGCAGAATCACCAGTAGTAATTGCCCAGAACGCCCAGGGATAACAAGCAGTTGTGCAAACAGTAGCAGACCGATAAGCACATTAACCCAACGGGGAAAGTTCCATTGCTGCCTGAAGTCCCAAGTCAACCACAGAAGTGCGTGGGCGATTGCCAAAGAAAGGAAAATATGACCACAAAAACCCGTGTAGTTCATACCACCGGTATTCTTCCATGGAAAAACTCCCCACGTCATCATGACTGCCAGGAATTCGTTGATCAACAAACCCGAAAGAAATAGCCTGATTAATAATTTTATCCAGCGCATCTTCCAGGGCAATGTGGCGCCTATAAATCCCAGAATACCGTAACTGGTGGCTTCCGCGACCTTTATTCCGAAGAACATATCTGTGGTCCATAGCAGACCAAGGAGCGTCCAACCGATGAGCAGCGCCAGTGGTATCGCCCAGGGCCGCGCGAAGATCTGGCGCCATTCCCGCCAATGGCCGCTTAGGGCATAAAGCACCAGCAAAAGCCCTACTGAGACACCAGCACCTGCCGTACTCAGCGGGAAGCTGAATAATGGCAAGGCATACGCTGTAAACATTAGTCCATCCGGGACTCGCCACTTCATGACATAAAAACCTTATTTTTATCAAGCAATCGTAAAATACTGGACACCATCGTATCACTATCGCCACTACCATTCCCGGTCACGACGACGGATGCTTCACGATGGTAATGTTCCGGACTTGGAAAATTAAACAGCGCCAGCGTAGGCACACCCATTGCAACGGCCATGTGGTAAGGTCCAGAGTCGCTGGACACGAACATATCACAAATCGCCAGCGCTCCCGTCAGGCCGCTGGGTGTTGTCTGGCCAGCAATATCCAGAATGTGTCCGACATCACCCCAGCGAGCAGCATATTGCCCCAGAAAATCCTGATTGATGCTACGTTCGTTTGGGGCGCCGGTCAGCAAAAGGATATGGGGAGAAACGGCCGCAACCTGCCCCATCAGTTCCACCAGAAATCCGACGGGGGGGCGTTTTTTTTCCGCATCTGGCGTACCACAACCAATGTTCACTCCGATAACAAGCCGGTCTTTGGGTAACCGGGATTGCAGAGATTCCCGAAAATAGCGCCCAGCCTCGGTTTCTTGCAAAACGATCCGCTGGCCATTCCGCTCCAGTCCCAAAGCCGCTAACGCCGCGAAGTCCCGCTCCGTATAGTCCATGGGCCAGGACAATTCACGCCGCCGGGCGTACTCCTGTAAACCCGGACCCGCATGGTCATAAAGCCACCCCCGCCCCAGCACCTGATTCACCCCGACCGCAGGCGCCGCGCAGAAACGCCGCATCCAGCGGGCGGCGATGCTCGTCTCTATGCCGAAAGGTTCGTGGTCGACAATCAGGTCCGGTTGCAGGTCCTGCGCGACGCGCCGCAACTCGGGTAGCAAACGTCGCCACATACTTGGGCCAACGCCCCGTATACCGGCAAAGCGCCCCTCTTGCATGGGCAGAAAAAGGGCGCTGGACAACAGATGATGCTCCTGAATCAGCGCCTCGCTCGGATAACCCGGCCAGCGGCTCAGAAACACCAGATGCAGCTCCGCATCCGGCCAGCGCTTTTTGAGCACCGCCCATGCCGCCGAGCTACGCAGGATGTCGCCGATACCTGCACTGTGCGACTTGATCAGAAGTATGCGGTGGGGTTCTACGGGTAAAGGACGTGGCATCAGGGCTGCGTTCAATCCGTCTGCAGGGCCAAAGGCAGATCGACGCCGGACAGGTCTATACCGGCCACATACTCTTTGATGGATAAAGGCCGTAACATGGCTACCTGCATGACCTTTCCCCCTGCCTCAGCGAATAAACAGCCCCTATCATAAGACGTGGAAGCATCGGTGTCATCGCGCCAGGATGGCCAGAAAATCGCGGGCGATGACATCCGCATCAAAGCGCCGGGCGTAATCCGGTCCGGCCCCAGCCAAATGCTCGCGCAGAGGGACGTCTGCTGCCAGCCGCAGAATAGCGTCCCGCCAATCCGCCCATTCCCCGGCAGGCAATAACAGACCGCTCCGATCCGCCGCAAAACTTTCGGGGATCCCCCCCATGGCCGCACCCAGTACTGGGGAGGCGCAGGCCTGCGCCTCCAGGCAAACCCGCCCAAAGGTATCCGGCGCGATGGAAGGCAGGGCAAGGGTATCCATGACGCTGTACCAGGGCATTGCCGGGTCTTGCCAGCCCAACAGATGGTGCCAGGGCTTATCCTCCAGACGCACGCGCAACTCCGCTTCATGGGTGCCCCCTCCCAACCACAGCCCATGCACCCGGGCATCTGTGGCATGCGCCGCGTCGATGGCATCGGCAAGCATGAACACCCCCTTGCCCCGGTGCCAGGCGCCCACGAAGCCCACGAGAAAATCCTCATCTGCCAATTCCAAGGCGGCGCGCTGCCGCGTTCGTGCCGTGAAATCACGCTGAAAATCTGCCAGGCGCAGGGGATTCGCCAACACTTCGACACGTTCTGCGGGCACACCCTGCAAGATCAGGCGCTCCCGCAAATAGGCGGAAATAGCGAACAGGCGCAGCGGCCAGCGCGAGAGCAGCCAGCGGGTGCTGGGCTTGAGTCGCAGATCCATGTGCCGAAAGAGCGCGAGGCGCCGCCCCTCACTGCGGCTAATCAGCGCCAGCGGCCAGTATTCCTTGCTGAAGCTGCCGATAACCCAATCCGGCTGCACCACACGGATAGCCCGACGCAGAGCACGGATGCCGCCGGGATCGGCGCTGTTGCGGAAGACCCCGAAATGCCGGGTCACCGGCGCCGTCTCCAGCGCCTGCGCGATCCGTCCTCGTGGATGCACCAGACAATGCACCTCCGCCCCCTGCTCGGCCAGGGCGCGACTCAGGGTAATCATGTGCGTCTCCGTACCACCGCCGCCGGGA
>JAJYPA010000135.1 GCA_021795795.1 Pseudomonadota bacterium
GCCTTCCAGCCTATCGTCAACACCGCGACCAAGCGTGTATACGCCTACGAGGCGCTGGTTCGGGGGATTGCCGGGGAACCTGCGCTGTCGGTGCTGAGCCAGATCAATAGCGATAATCGCTATTTTTTCGACCAGGCGGCACGGGTTACCGCAATCCGCCTGGCATCTGAGTTGGGTTTTTCCTCAAAAGATCCGGACACCAAGCTCAGTATCAATTTCATGCCGAACGCGGTTTATCGCGCTTCAACTTGTATTCGTGCAACGCTTGAGGCCGCTCGTCTTTATGACTTGGATCCGAAGCGACTGATTTTTGAAATAGCCGAGGCAGATCAGATTGTTGATCGAAAACATCTGATGGACATCATCGAGGTCTATCGCACACAAGGCTTTACCATCGCGCTTGATGATTTTGGTGAAGGATATGCTGGCTTGAATCACCTGATCGAGATTCGGCCGGATGTGATCAAGCTGGATTTGAATCTGATCCGCAATATTGACCATGATGCGGGTCGGCAAGCGGTGGTGCGTGCAACGGTGAGCATGTGCAAGGAATTGGGTATCGGCGTAGTCGCAGAGGGTGTTGAAACGCTTGAAGAGTGGTCCTGCCTTGAAGACTTGGGCGTTTTCTTGCACCAGGGTTATTTATTCTCGAGGCCAGTATTTGAGGCGTTGCCTGAGCCCCAGTATCCCGCCTGAAGCTTGGAGCTTGGACAGGCATGCCAGCATGTCGCGCCAAACACACTCGATGGTCATTAATTATCTTTTGCCGACGAGTTGGAACGTCTGGCGAAATACATTTCCTTTGCTGATCAGTATTGCATCCCTACGCACTTCGGTACTATTCACGCGGCTGTTCAAGCGCCTGTGAGATCAGTTTCAGGATGTTTGTCGCCAGATAAGCTTCCGATTGCGTTTCTGTGCTGCCGCCGGGCAGATAGGGGCGCATCGGGTTAATCTGAAAGTGGAAAATCACGAGGCCGATCAGGCTCGTGGTGAGGAAGTGCGGATCGCAGGTGGGGTTGATGGCCAGAAAGATGTCATGCAGGGCATGACAGGTTTCGGCCATGACGACGTTCACGAGAAACCTGTATCGATCTTCGTCCTGCTCGATCAGTTCGCGCATGAACAATTGACGGAACATGGGTTGTTCATTCAGGTGGTGGCAGATCAGTCGAATGAAGTTGCCGAGCTTCTCTTCTGCGGGTTTCTCACCCTTCAGGCAGCCTATCAGACTGGCGCCGTGTTCTTCAAACACAAAGCTCAGGGTTTCCTGATACAGCGTCTTCTTGTCGGCGAAGTGGTTGTAGAGCGATGGCGCCTTGATCTGACAGGCGCCAGCGATATCGCGCATGGTGATCGTATCGAACCCCCGTGCGGCGAATAATTCGGCTGCGGTCGATAGTATGGTGTCCCGAGTGCTGCTCAACCTGTTTGGTCCTGTTTCTTGTTTCTGATGGCATCCCAGTCGATGTTGTTGCAGGCGTAGCAGGGTGTTTCGATCAGGCGGAGCCGTACCAGCAACGAGTGGATTTTACACCCAAGGCAGAAACCCATCACCGCTTCCAGCCAGATCATGGCCAGGCAGACCCAAACCAGCGCAACCGGAATTTGGTAGGGGATGTAGTTGACTGTTGTCGGTAGAATGTGATGCGCAAAGAGCGTGTTGACCCATCTGGCAAATACATCGGGATTGAAGAACACGAGACAGAAGCTCGCCAGGAACAGGCCGAGCCCCCAGGCAAAGCGCTTGGGTGCCAGCGGTTTCCACACGGGCGTTTGGTTACGTGTCAGGAACGCGGCCAGTTGGATAGTCGGAGAAAAGCGCGAACTCCAGACGGTCATGCTGACCAGCAGTTCGAATAACGCATAGATCAGCACGAGCGTCTGCGGAGTGTAGTCGATGATGCGCATCTTCATATCCCCCGAATAGATGATGTTCGACGCCGCATCCAGGTCGTAGGTGTCTTTCACCGTTGACGGATCAACGATCCAGGGTGAAGTGTAGAACACGTAAAAGAAGGTCAGCACCATGAAGAACGGGATGAACATCATGATGCCGGCCCGGATGCGCACGGCATTCTCGTTGATGAACAGATCGGGTTCGCTGGTGTCTCTGAACCATGTTTTCTTGAATGTGCTCATTGCGCGCTCCTGTTCTTTTGCACGGAACCCGAAACGGGTTTGCTGAAAAATGTGTTGATGATCATGGAGACGCTGTAGGCCTCACTATGGTTCCATGGCATCAGTGACATGAAGCGGGCAAGGAAGCAGTAATCGAGCAGCACCATGGCACTGGTGCCGAGAATGACGGGGTAGATCAACCAGGCCATGGGGTGCCAGAGCGCCAGCAACAGAAGCAGCAGATAGGCAATGCGGACTTGGGTGGCAAAGCCGCGAATGGATCGTTCTTCCGCGTAGAAATGCACGACCTGAACGGCGGTGAGGCCAATGGCCAGCATCAGGCCGGTGTGCCCGAAGATGGCTTCAATGATGAGAAGCACGTCCGTGATGAACCAGTAAATCCAGATCTTGTTCGGTATGCGCATGATATCTCTCCCCTGAAATCGTTTTTCTTTGGCTAACTAACGTTCGTTAGTTTCACGTAAAGCGCTTCCGATTGTCAATGGGTAGGCTGTCCGCTGATTCTTGATCTTTCATTTTCGGGCGATACTGTTCTTCCGCATACATCGCCGTGCTGTGTTGTCGGCCGGATTGTCCCGGTTTGCCATAAGGAGTGTTTATGTCCGATTTGAATGACCCGCGTGTCTTTTTTGCCGCCGAACGCACCTTGATGGCGTGGAACCGTACCGGTTTGACGCTGATGGCTTTCGGTTTTGTGATCGAGCGATTCGATCTGTTCGTCACGATGCTGGCTCGGCTGCCCCAGAAACCACTGGATCATGGCTTGTCGTTCTGGATCGGCATGGCGTTTATCTGCCTGGGGGCCGCATCGAGTGCCCTAGCCGTCGTGCAATACCGCAAGGTGTTGCACACACTGAATCCGAACGAGGTGCCTCAAGGCTACTGGGTCAATATGGGCGTGCTGACAAATCTGGCCGTGGCGGTGCTGGGATTTATGTTGACTGCCTATCTTTTTACCAGTCATCCGGTCGGTTAATCGGGTGAGGTTCTGTTTCTTTCTCTCCAACTTTTTTATCTGGCTCGACTACGGATATGATGAAAAGACGTCCATCCCGGTAGAAAGGCACCCCTTCTCATGCAATTGAATCAACAAACTGATTACGCATTGCGCGTCCTGCTGTTACTTGCCGAGCAGGAATCTGTTGAGCCTCAACACCTGTACACAATCAAGGAAATTGCCGAGTTTCATCAAATATCTCGAAACCACCTGATGAAGATTGTTAACTCCCTGGCAGAGCAAGGGTATGTGCAATCACAGCGTGGGAGAAATGGGGGGGTGAAGCTGGGTAGGTCAAGCAAGGACATCAATATTGGCGAGGTCGTGCGCGGCATGGAAAACAGTTGGGCTCTGGTCGATTGTTTTTCACCGACGGGATCCCATTGTCGGATTCAGGGCCGATGCCGATTGCAGCCTGTACTCCAGCAAGCGCTTCATGCGTTCTGGAGTACATTGGATCAGTTCAGTCTTGCGGATGTTTCAACTCGTCCTGTCATACCAGGCAGGTTGTAGTCACGCGGCTCCTGACATCGTTACGATCTTCTTTGCTGGAATGTTAGGAGCCGATTCGCGGTGCTTTATGCGGCGCTTTGCATGGTCGTTGCGATCAGTGTGTATGCTTCTGTCCATGCTCCTTTTACCTCGGGTGTGAAGGCCGGGCCTAGTCCTTTTTCAAGGGCCCACAAGAGAGCGGCCCCCACCGTGGCATATTGGTGATTCTGTACACCGTAGCCTTTGTGGCGTTTCCCCATGTCCTGCAGAATCGGCACCATCGGTTCGAGTCGGTCGAGGGCGTTTACAACCGTGTTGATGGATATCATGAGCTTTTTGCCTTGCTCTGCCATGTCGTCTTTGAACATGGGTTTAACGCTGGGGTCGAGCTCGAATAGTTTGTTGTAAAAAAGTTCGGCGGCTTGTTCCTTGATGGGTACAACTTGCGCCCATGTGCTTCGAACCAGGTCTTTTTGCTGGGGGGTCATAATGATTCTCCGAGTCAAAGTCGTTTGTGGGATGCTCTCGTGCCCTGTCGATCAGCAATGGGGCAACGTGCATGGCACATCCCGGCGACTGAGCACCGGGATGAATTGATAACAGCAGGAAACAGGCCAATTTATAATATGTATCTGAAATACATATTTAATGCGGGTAGTCGTGTGGTCGTGGTATTTGCTCAGATGAATTCCTGCTTCATAAAAGGGAGTTCATTGCAGTGATCGCCCAAGCGTAGTGCATTGTTTGATCGGGCTCGTAGGGGAAAAGCAGGTTCGGTACTGTGTTGTTATTCCGCGTATTGCGTTTTCAGCGGGTCATGAATTATCATATTGAATAATGTAACTTTATTCAAGAGTAAAGATTAGTGGACTCATCTAACCGTTCATCACCTAAAAAAACACGCGTTTGCGATTCCAACGGGCATGGTGGTGCGCGTTCCGGGGCGGGGCGGCCCAAGGGTCAGGGGCGTTGGGGCGAGCCCACGGTGCCGGTTCGGGTGCCGCAAAGCCGGGTGGCGGTGGTCAAGGCTTTGCTGGATACACTGCCCGCGTTACCCGCCCTGAATGGCAATGACCAAAAACTCCCAAATCAAGTGGGTGAGGTACCAGTCATTGCTCGGGCGAGGGCCAGTAAGGAGCCGCTTTCACCGGATGCCTGGTCCGATGTGCTGGCCGCATCGGGGTTGATTCCGCGGCAGCCGGCCACTGTGTCGCCCGTGTTGACGTTGCCCCTGTTCGGTTATCGGATTGCGGCGGGGTTTCCGTCTCCGGCGGATGATTATGTCGAGGAGCGCATCGACCTGAATCGGCATTTGATCCGGCACAAGGAAGCCACGTTCTTTCTGCGCGTGCAGGGGGATTCGATGATCAATGCCGGAATTCACGATGGCGATATGCTGATCGTTGATCGGGCTATCGAGCCGGTATCGGGCAAGATCGTGATTGCGGCGCTGGATGGAGAGCTCACGGTCAAGCGGCTATCGACTATCGGCGGCGTGGTGCGTCTGCTGCCGGAAAACCCGGATTACCCGGTGATCGAGATCGGTGCGGAGCAGGAGTTGGTGATCTGGGGTGTGGTGATTCATGTCATCCATGCGCTGGGCTGAGAAAATGCCGGTTTCAGTATCTCCCCGATTGGACAGTACGCGGCGCAAGCCGGTATTTGCACTGGTCGATGGCAATAATTTCTATGTATCTTGCGAGCGGGTGTTCAATCCGGCGCTCGAGGGGCGTCCGGTCGTGGTGTTGTCGAATAACGATGGCTGTGCCGTCGCCCGTTCGGCAGAAGCCAAGGCGCTGGGGATTGCGATGGGGCAACCATGGTTCCAGATTCAGTCGATGGCGCAGTCGCATGGTCTGGTCGCCCTGTCGTCGAACTATGAGCTCTACGCGGACATGAGTAACCGCATGATGCGGATCCTGGCCGATTTTTCTCCCCGTCAGGAAGTCTATTCGATCGATGAATGCTTTTTGGATTTACGGGGGATGGATGTCGATCTGACGTTATTGGGGCACAGGATGCGCCAGCGTGTCGCACAGTGGATTGGTATTCCGGTCGGAATCGGGATTGGAGAATCCAAGACGCTGGCGAAGCTGGCCAATCATCTGGCGAAAAAACAGCCGCAGTGGCAGGGCGTGTGTGACTTGACCGCGCTGGAGGAATCGGCGCAGGATCGTTTGATGGCTTGTGTCGATGTCGGTGATGTCTGGGGTGTCGGGCGGCGCTTGAAAGAGCAGCTCAACGCGCGGGGTATTGTTACCGCGCTGGATCTGAAACGCGCCGATCCGGTGATTGTTCAGCGGCAATTTTCGGTTGTATTGGCGCGCACGGTACGCGAGCTTCAGGGTATTTCCTGCCTGCCGCTGGAATCGGTGGTGGCGCCCAGGCAACAAATCATCGTCAGTCGCTCATTTGGCAAACCGGTGTGGTATCTACCCGAACTGCGTCAAGCCATCACGGCGCACATGAGCCGCGCGGCCGAAAAGCTCAGAGCGCAAGCCAGCGTAACGCAGATGGTGCAGGTCTTTATTCGCACCAGTCCATTCAGTGCTCGGCCTTTTTATAGCCAGGGCATCACACTGCCCTTGGCTGCGGCCAGCGATGATACCCGCTTGCTGGTTAAAATCGCCCAGCAGGGGCTGGGGCGAATCTATCGAGCAGGTTTCGAATATCAGAAGGTCGGCGTGGTGCTGATCGACATCCAGCCCAAAGGGCAGGGCGCGCGGACGGATTTATTCCACAATGCACAACACGACCGGCGCACAGACCAACTAATGCAAACACTCGACGCGATCAATGCCCGAATGGGCAAGCATACGCTGAAACTAGCCGGGGAAGGGTTCGCACAGCCTTGGGCCATGAAGCGCAATCGGCACACACCGGCCTATACGACTGATATTCGGCAATTGGCGCGGGTGGTGGCAATGTGAATTTTGGCTATCTACCGCCCGGTACCTCTCTGCATGAATTGGAGGCTCGGTCAGTTGGTGGTTTCGATCTCATGCAATGGTTTGCAGAAGGAGGTAACCCGGTAACAGCCACCACCCATCTGCTTGGATTCGTACATGGCCTTGTCGGCGGCAGCAATTAAACACTCCGGTTCACATTTACCGCAACACAAGGCGATACCAATTGAGACGCCGAGGTTGCACTCAACGTCTTGAATTTTTAGCGGTTCGGTAACCATCTGGATGCATTTGTCTGCGATTTTTCCGATACCATGATCCGGTTCTTCAGCCAGATCAGTTGCCAAGAGGATGAATTCGTCGCCTCCGATACGAGCCAGTGTATCCACTTCCCGTACAACAGAGGAAAGCCGTCTGGCTATTACGCGTAAGACCTCGTCGCCAGCGTCATGCCCCATCGTATCGTTGATCTGTTTGAAGCCATCGAGATCCAGGAACAGGACGGCTAGTCTTGATTGATTCCGCTTCGAGCGCGCCAGCGCCTGCCGCAAGCGATCCACTAACAAACTGCGATTGGGTAGTCCCGTCAGTGCGTCGTGATAAGCCATATGCCGAAGTGCGTTCTGACTACTGGCCAGCTTGGATATCAGCTTGTTGAATGCCGCAGTCAGGTGCCCGACTTCATCATTACGGACGACGGGTAACTCCTGGAGCGGCATTTCTTCCCTTGCCATTTTTTCGGCTTTGTCTGCTGCTTGAAACAGGGGCCGCAATATCCACGTCACAAACAACCCAATGGCAGGAAGGGCAATGGCAATGGTAAGCAGCAGATGCCAGAACAAATAGGATTTGGTTTGATCAACGGCGGCAAGCGCGACCGATGTGGGTACACGGGCAATAATGAACCAGTTCGTATTGGATATGGACGCAATCGCTGCGATTTCCTCGATGCCCTTGCTGTGCGTTATGCCACTACCTCGAAAGCCATTCAACGCGCGGTCAAGAAATGGATCGACTCCTGATGCAGGGGCTGGTTCCAGCGCGGCGATGGGGCCGCTGAAATCAACGATCAGCTTGCTTTTTGGTGCGATCAGACTGAAATTACTCGCATCTTTGTGTTGTCCCTTACTCAGAAAATCAAGAAATCCCGGAGATGGTAGCGCTGTTAGGCCGATCATGATGGCGCGAATGTTTCCATTATCGTCTTTAACAGGGACGCCCATTGGAATCAGTATCTTATGTGTCAGCGTGCCAACGGTTGGATTTCCAATCCCTGATTCCCCCTTCATTACGCGACGGAAGTCTGCATTTTGCGCCAAAGACAAGCCAGACCGCCCAGGTACCGAGGGGTAGTCGGTAATCACGGTGCCATCAGGATCTGTAACCAGCAACCCCAGTGAAAACAGCGGCAGCAATTCGGCGCGTTCCTTCAACCAGTTATGCAAACGTACAGGTTCCTGCACGAGATCAAGTGGCATCGTCATGGCGACCCGTTTTAGAAATGCGAGTCGATCCTCCAGCTTGTCATCAATATTCTGTGCGACGGCTTCTGCCAGAGAAGCTTGTTGGGCGGTCGTAATCTGAATGAGATTATCGCGAATATATCCCGCAAGAGCGAAATAACGCGTTACCGTGCCGATCAGGACGAGGAGTATCCCGAACACGATGATGCGTGCCACTAGACTGTTGGCACATCGGGAAATACTCATGCAGGTATACATCCTTGGATTGTTTGTGAACAGCGGTGGTTGAAATAACTCTACCCGAATAGCTTATTAACCACAGCAAGTATAAGCCCATGGTTATTGAGCTGCGAACTTCTTGGAATGCTTATAGCCCTCTGGATCAAAGGTGACGTTTTTAAAATAACGTTTGAGTCGATTTTCGTATTTTGTTTTCGGATATGTTGATTGATATGTAATAAAAAATGCCTGCTTTCGCAGGCACTTATGAATGAATCGGGTCTTTTACCAGACTGACAGGGTGATATTCACCTCATGTCAGGCAAAGCCTGAGTCAGGCGTGCTCAGTGTTTGACGGCCCCTTCGGCACCGATACCGGTTTCCGAACGCACATATTGGGCGTGGAAGCGGGCTCGTTCTTCGGCGGCACGTGCGCTGTTGTCGGTGATCGAGAAGAACCACGCGAAGACAAACGCCACCGGCATCGAGAACAGGGCAGGATAAGCGTACGGCATGATCGCTTTAGAGTAGCCGAGCACATCCACCCATACGCTCTTGGAGAGAATAACCAGAATGACAGCCGTCAACAGCCCGCCCAGCCCGCCCATGACGGCGCCACGTGTGGTGAGATTTTTCCAGTAGATTGCCAGGAAAAGAATCGGGAAGTTAGCCGAGGCCGCAATCGCGAAAGCCAGTCCCACCATGAAGGCGATGTTCTGCTTCTCGAAGGCAATACCGAGGAAGATGGCCAGAATGCCCAGGGTGATGGTGGCATAGCGTGAAACGCGCATCTCGGTTTTTTCATCCACACGACCGTGGCGGAAGGCACTGGCATACAAGTCGTGTGAAACCGCAGAGGCACCGGCCAGTGTCAGACCGGATACAACGGCAAGAATAGTGGCAAACGCAACCGCAGAGATAAAGCCCAGAAAGATGTTGCCGCCGATGGCGTGTGACAAGTGGATGGCCGCCATGTTATCGCCGCCGATCAGTTTATGTGCCGCATCGAGGTAGGCCGGATTGGTGGAAACCATGATGATGGCACCAAAACCGATGATGAATGTCAGTACATAGAAATAACCGATAAAGCCCGTGGCGACAAACACGGATTTACGTGCTTCTTTGGCGTTGGTTACGGTGAAAAAACGCATCAGAATGTGCGGCAATCCAGCCACACCGAACATCAGCGCCAAGCCAAGTGAAATGGCGGAAATCGGATCGTGGATCAAGCTGCCCGGCGCCATGATGGCATCATGCTTCGGGCTGATTTCGATGGCCTTGGTGAACATCGCGTTGAAATCGAAACCGAAGGCATACAGCACGGACAAAGCCATAAAGGTAGCGCCGGAGAGCAGCAGCGCAGCCTTGATGATCTGCACCCAGGTGGTCGCGAGCATGCCGCCCAGCGTGACGTACAGAATCATCAGCACGCCGACGATCACTACCGCATAGTTGTAGGGCAGGCCGAACAGGATTTCGATCAGTTTACCCGCACCGACCATCTGGGCAATGAGGTACATCGCCACCACAATCAAGGATGAAATGGCAGCCACTGTGCGGGTAGGGATTTGCGACAGACGATAGGAAGCGACATCGGCAAAAGTATATTTACCGAGGTTGCGCAGCTTTTCCGCCAGCAGAAACAGCATGATCGGCCAGCCGACCAAAAAGCCGATGGAATAGATCAGGCCATCGAAACCGTTGGCGTACACCAGACCTGCGATACCGAGGAAGGATGCGGCAGACATGTAATCGCCCGCCAGAGCCAGACCATTCTGGAAGCCGGTGATATTACCGCCAGCCGCATAGAAGTCTTTGGTGGTGCGTGTACGTTGCGCGGCCCACCAGGTGATGAACAGGGTCAGTACCACGAAAATCACGAACATACTGACGGCAGGTACATTGATTGATTTTTGTGCGGCATCCGCGGCGAAGGCGCCGGTAGAGAATAAAGTCGCTGTTGCCAGGGCTGCAAGGCCAGCCAACATGAGCAGTGGGTTTTTCATTCGTGTGATTCCTTGATCTTGGCTGTGATCTCATCGAACTGTGCGTTCGCCTTGTGCACGTACAGTCCGGTCATCACAAAGGAAAAAATGATGATCAGAAAGCCTGCAGCAATACCTACGGAAATAGTCGATCCGGCAGAGATTTTTGTTGCCAGTAACTGCGGGTTATAGGCAATCAGCAAAATGAAGGTGAAATACACCACGATGATGATGAAGGCCATCATCCAGCCATACCCCGTACGGCGTTTGATCAGGTGTTGGAAATCGGGATCGCTGGCGATCCGTTCGGCTAAGTCTGCTTTCATGAGGCTCCCCAATTCAATTTTTGTTTGTTTTGCCAGCCCGACTCTTCATGGTTTTTGACTGGCATTTCTCCCGCCCAGCGTTGGCGAGATGAGGTTGCAAACCCTGTGTTTGGAGTCCTTTCCTCCAAGGGTGCGTGATTATACGCACAAGTTTGGGGCGTAGAAGGTGTTGAATGGAAAATCAGAGAAGCTCTGAATAATTCCATCTTGGAATCTTCAGAGGGCGAAAATCAAAAATTGAGATAATTGGAGTCAGAACAAAATTAAGCCCGTTTAGCAACCCCCAGGTTTCCTTCCCCCGACGCTTTGTTTCTTCGGTCCGACGTCCGGTCAATCGAGCCACTTCTTCCCTGAATCGCTGATTGCCCAAAGCCCTATTCTGGTTGGTTGCCGATCGTATGGCGTCTGTTTGCTTGGGATCAATATGTGCCTGAAACAGGCTACAGTTACGCACCCAATCTTTCTTCATGCGTCGCACCTAGGATTTCGTCGGCGCGCTTGGATGCTGTTCACGCAGATCGGGCAGAAATAGCGCAATCACGCCGATCAAGGGTAAAAAGCTGCAATAGAAAATCAGGGTTTCGATACCGAAGTGATCGGCAAACTGACCAAGTAGGGCAGCCCCGATACCCGCCGTGCCGAAGGCGAAACCGAAGAACAGCCCGGACACGGCGCCGATCCGGTTCGGGAATAACTCTTGTGCATACACCACCATGGCAGGGAAGGCCGACGCCAGCACGAAACCGATAACCAGCAGCAGGATCGATTGCGCTTCCAGCCCCATGTGCGGCAGCATCAATGTGAAGGGCGCAACCCCCAGAATCGACAACCAGATGACGCGCTGACGACCGATGCGATCACCGATCGGCCCGCCAAGCATCGTGCCCGCAGCCACGGCAAACAGCAAAATGAACAAATGCAGTTGCGCGGATTGCACCGGCAGGTCGAAGCGGTGCATCAGGTAGAACGTCATGTAGTTGTTCATGCTGGCTAAGTACAGGAACTTGGAGAACATCAACGTCAGCAGGCCAACCAGGATCCACAAACGCAGCGAACGGGACAGATCGACCGGCGGCAGATGGCGTGCGGTTTTGGGTTTGCGGTGTTGAACGGTCGCCCAGCGCCCCACGAAAAAAAGCACCACCATTGCCAATAAGGCCGCTGCGCTGAACCAGGAGATGCTGACCTGCCCATGCGGAATGACGATCAGCGCGGCCAGAAGTGGGCCTGCCGCCGTGCCCCCGTTGCCACCCACCTGAAAGATGGACTGGGCCAGACCGGGCCGTTTCCCCGATGCCATGCGCGCCACGCGTGAGGACTCTGGATGGAAAATCGATGAGCCGATGCCCACCATCGCCGCGCCCGCGAGCAAAAAGCCATAACTCGGGGCAAACGCCAGGGTGATCAATCCACTGAAGGTAAAGCCCATGCCGAGCACCAGCGAATAGGGCATCGGTCGGCGGTCAAACGCCTGACCGATCAACGGTTGCAGGATGGAGGCCGTCAACTGGAAACACAGGGTGATCAGCCCGATCTGGGCAAAACTCAAGTCAAAATTGCTTTTGAACAGCGGATAAATCGAGATCATCAGCGACTGCATCAGATCATTGAGGAAATGCGAAACGCTGATGGCGCCGAGGACGCGGTATTGCGTTTCCACCGGTGCCGCTGGTGACACAGGCTGGGGGGTATCGGTCAGGGTTGTAGACATGGGGTGCTCGATGTGAGGCAGAAGAAAAGTGTGCTGGTGCTGATTCTAGCAGCCGGTCCACGGTTTGTTTGGCTGGAGTTTTTTGCACTTGGTCAGTGAAACCGTCTTGTCCCTCATAGGGCGGGCGAGATCAAAATAAGGGTAATTGGCCCTGCTGTTTTTTTTTGGGCGTTTTGCATTCAGCGGTTTTATTTAATCCTGATTTTCTGCTGCCGTGCTTATGCACAATTCGTTGAGCCCATTGTTTGTGATGGGGGTTGGTTTTTCGCAGCTGGAATATTTTCTCGGCGGCAGCCTTGCGTGATCGGGCTTCGTCAACAATTGGCGCTGGGTAATCAGGGGGTGGATTCGGGGCTAGCCAGGGTGTGTGGATTAATTTTTCATCCAAATGAGCCAGTTCGGGCACCCAGCGACGGATGAACGTTCCATCGGGGTCTTGGTCGATGCTTTGTTTTATCGGGTTGTAGATGCGAATGGCATTGATCCCGGTGGTACCCGATTGCATTTGCACCTGACTGTAATGTATGCCCGGTTCGTAATCGGTAAACAACTGGGCAAGATGTAGGGCGGGTGGGCGCCAATGAAGCCAAAGGTGGTAACTGGCAAAACTCATGACCATTGCACGCATCCGAAAATTCAACCAGCCCGTGGCATGCAATGCGCGCATACAGGCATCCACCATCGGGTACCCCGTTTTTCCCGCCTTCCATGCTTCAAAGTAGGCGGTATTAAATGTCTGTTCGCGCAAGCCGTCGTAGGCCGGGTGCAAATTTTCAAATTCGAGCCGCGGTTCATCCTCCAATTTCTGGATAAAGTGACAATGCCAGCGGAGCCTGCCTGAAAAGGAACGCAGAGCTCTGAGCCATTGGCCGCGTTCGGCAGCGGGTAGTGCTTTAATCGCATGGGCACGGCGCTGTGTCGCCTGAAAGACTTCTCGGATGGACACGGTGCCAAAGGCAAGATGGGCCGACAAGCGGGAACATTGTTCAAAGGCGGTAATCGGCGAGGACATCCCTCGGCTGTAGTTTTCTCCCCGTGCAAAAAGAAAGCTTTTCAGCAGTTCAATGGCCTGCGAACGGCCACCGATTTGCCATTGTGTGCCGTCCCCGTCGAAGGCTAGCGCCAAGTCACTGGCCGAAGGCCAAGGGTCGCTCGTTTCATTGATTGAGATTATATTTTGCGGCACAGGGAAAACCGGCTGCTGCATTTGCCGCTGCCAGCGGGCCGCCCAACCGTTGCGATCCCGAAGTCGTCGTATCACACCATGTTGCATCGGCTCATGCCATGGGATTGCCTGAGCTTGGCACCATGCCCTGACATCCCGATCTCGGGCGTAGGTATGATCATTGCCTGTTTCTTGATGCGACCATAGCCCGTGAATCGGTTGTTTTTGCTGAATTTGGGCCAGTACATCGATCGCCTCGCCCACACGGATCACGAAATGCTGGTTTAATTTTTGCGCCGCGCGACGAAGCTCCTCGATACATTGGGTCAAGAATCGATAATGCCGGGCACTCATATCCGGTTGTCGCCATAGGCTGGGTTCGAGAATATACAACAGCAAAACCGGTCTATCGGCCGCCGCCTGTACCAAGGCGGCATGATCATGCAGGCGCAAATCCCGTTTGAACCAAACCACGTTCATAAGCGCAACATTTCTTGCTTTTGTTTATGTTTTGTCACCCTGCATGTGACGCGTTGACGCCATAAGCGAAAGCTTGAGGGTTTGAGTTGCGCACGCATCAATCGGACGGTTTGAGCTTCGCTCAGACCGGTGAGATTTTCGATATCTTCGAAAGCGACATGATCGCGCCATGCCATTTCGATGATTTCGCTGATGATTTCCGGGCGCAACTTCATGGTTGTATCTCGTGGCCGTCCCAGCCGAAAAATCGACCAGATTGTTCCGGCGTTAATTGATCGAGTACAGAAAGCAAATGCCCCGCTGATTGATCGGGAGTAAACAACTTGTGGGCTGGCACATTGTTTTGAAAAGGCTTCAACAGGGCCGTATCTACGGTGCCCGGCTCCAACGCCACGACAACCGCTTGTTTGTTACGGCGTGCCACCTCGATGGCAGCGGTTCGAATCAACATATTCAAAGCGGCTTTAGATGCACGATAGGCATACCAGCCACCGAGCCGGTTATCTGAAATACTCCCCACGCGCGCAGATAACACCACAAAATAAGCGGGCGCCTGTCGGTTCAATTTTGGCAAAAAGTGCTTAGCGATCAGGGCGGGGATGATGGTATTTATTTCAAAAACATGTTCAAAATTAGCAGCAGATAATTGACCCAAGGCTTTTTCAGGAGCGACTTGGTCATCATGCAAAATGCCATTGGCGATCAATATAAAATCAAGCGGCTCGGTTTGCGTGACTCGTTCAGCGGCCGCGGCAAGGGCCGATTCGTCCAGATAATCGATTGGGTTATCGCCTTGGCGAGAAAATGCGTGCACTGTCGCTTTGGGAAATCGTTCGGACAACCGGTTAACCATAGCCTGAGCCACCGCACTTGAGGCACCAAACACCGCGATATTTTTAGCTTTTAGGCTCATTTGGTCTAATCAAAGAAAAATAAAAATGAGTATAGAAAAGAAAATTTGTTTGGCAGGGATTGATATGGCTTGGGTGAGCGATCGCAACCCCACAGCCATTGCGATTGGTCAAATCCATGAGCAGCAACTGCTGGTGACTGCCATACACACCCAGCGATATGGCATCGCACAAATCATCGAATCGCTGGAATCGGCGCCCGATTTAACAGGCGTGGCCATCGATGCACCAACCATCATCACCAATCAAGGCGGTGCGCGCGCATGCGAGATGGCCCTGAACAGGGTGTATGGACGGCGCAAGGCCGGTTGTCACCCAACGAATCTGGCGCGTTTTCCCTATGCCGATAGCGTAGCCTTGGCGAATTGGCTGGAACAAGAAGGGTTCGAACACGCCAATCCGATGGCCACACGTTGGCAAATCGAGTGCTATCCGCATCCGGCGTTGATTGAGATTTTTGGCCTACCCGAGCGTCATCGTTATAAAAAAGGTACGGTACAAGAACGCAAAGAAGGACAGGTCGCGCTTGCGGATATGCTTTTACGGCTCAAAAGATCAACTGTACTGAGTTTGCAGGTTGCCGCTGACCTGAACTATTTTTTTGACGCTGAACATATATACCATCTGCGCGGAGCCGCACTGAAACACAATGAAGATGTACTCGACGCCATTATTTGCTTGTATATCGCAGGCCTTTTTGCGTGTCTAAGCTCGGGGACTCTATTTGGCGACGCGAAAGCTGGCTATATTTATGTGCCGCAGCGATTGGCAATATTACCTTGCCCCTGAAAAACGTATCCCTTGCAGTGTGATTTAATTTACGCAAGGAGAACGACATGACAAAGACAACACGGGCGCGTTATACGCTTGAATTCAAACAAGAGGCGGTGCGGCTGGTTGAAGGCGGCCAGAGTCAGGCATCGGTGGCAAGAAGCCTCGGGGTGTCTGATCAGACGCTGTTTGACTGGGTCAAGGCGAGTCGGCAGGGGGCGCTCAAGGGGGCCGATCGGACGCCGGTGAGCGCGGAGCAGACGGAGATTTCCCGCCTGCGTGCCGAGCTTGCCCGAGTGAAGATGGAGCGCGACATCCTGGAAAAGGGTGAGCCCAAAAGCAGGACATCCTGTGAATGTCCTGCTGGGCGAACGCGTACTTCGCCAAGGGTGCAAACAAGGGTGCAAAGTGAAGTACGCCTTTATTCAGCGTCATTGCACGGTGTGGCCGATCAGCGTGCAGTGTCGGGTGCTGAACGTTAGCGTCAGCGGCTACCATGGGCATCTGGCTCGCCAAGCGAGCACTGCGCCGCGTCGATACCTCAGTGATTGAGCGCTGCTGGTGCCGATCAAGGCCATTCACACACGAACAAAGCGTGCGTACGGCTGGCCGCGTATCTGGCGGGAACTGCGCAACGAGGGCGTGCGCGTGGGCAAGCAGCGCGTACAAACCTTGATGCGCATGCACGGCATTCGCGCCAAGGGCAAGAAACGCTTCAAGGTCACCACCGACAGTAACCATGACTTACCCATTGCACCGAACCTGCTCAACCGCCAGTTTGGCGTGCGCAAGCCAGATACGGTGTGGGTTGGCGATATCACCTATATCGCCACCGACGAAGGCTGGCTGTTCCTTGCCGTGGTGATTGACCTG
>JAJYPA010000637.1 GCA_021795795.1 Pseudomonadota bacterium
GCCATGGCGTTCAGCCGTCGCTGGTCGGACGGGTCGATTTCGAACCCAGCGTCTGGTTCAATGAAACCCTGGAAAGCCGCAACTTCATCATCCCCGGCGTGGTTGCGGTGATCCTTGCGCTGGTCGGCGCCCAGCTCACCTCGTTGACCATCTCGCGTGAGTGGGAGCGGGGAACCATGGAACAACTGATCTCGACCCCGGTCACTCCGCTCGAGGTCATGTTCGGCAAGCTCATACCGTACTTCGCCATCGGTTTGCTCGATGCGGCGTTCTGTCTGGCCGTCGCAGTCTTCTGGTTCCACGTCCCGTTCCGAGGAAGCATCGGCATACTGTTCGTGACGACCGCCCTCTTCGACCTCGTCGTGCTGGGGATCGGCTACCTCATCTCGGTGCGCATCCGCAACCAACTCGGGGCAAGCCAGGTTGCCCTTTTGCTGACCATGCTGCCTACCACCCTCCTGTCAGGCTACACCTTTCCCATCGACCAGATGCCGGCTGCGATCCAGGTTCTCACATATGCCGTCTATTCGCGATACTACGTTACCATTCTGCGCACGATCTTCCTCAAGGGTGGCGGGCTGACCGATCTGTGGACGCCGGTCCTCGGCCTCGTCGCCTATGCCGCGATCATCATCTGGCTCGCCGCCAGAGCCTTCCGCAAGCATCTGTAGGCCATGTTCGAGCGTCTCTCGGTCATGCTGATGAAGGAGTTCCTGGAACTCCGGCGCGATCGCTGGGCGATGTTCCGCCTCATCGTCCCGATGATTCTCCAGATGCTTGTCTTCGGCTATGCCGCCACCTTCACCGTGCACCATGTCACCACCGCAGTGCTCGATCTCGATCAGAGCCAGGCCAGCCGCAGCCTGATCTCGCATTTCGCCGCCACCTCCCGCTTCAACATCGTCGACATGGCCACGAATCAGAGGGAAATCACCAGCGACATCGACCACGACAGGGCCGTGATCGCCATCGTCATTCACGCCGGCTTCAGCCGCGACCTGGAAAACGGGAAGAGCGCACCACTGCAAGTCATCGTGGATGGTACAAACTCGAACACGGCACTCATTGCACTCGGCTACATCGCCCAGATCGTCGCCAACTTCTCCACCGAGCAGGCGGCAAGCCGCGTCTTTCCTTCCCGGTCAGGCCCTGCTGCGGCTCCGATCGTCGGTATTTCGCTGCAGATGCGCCCCTGGTTCAACGCAGGGCTCGAGGAGCGCTGGTTCTTCATCCCCGGAGTGATCGGCACCCTGACACTGATGCAGGTGGTCAGCCTCACCGCGTTCGCCATCGTACGCGAGCGCGAGGTTGGCACGCTCGAACAGATTCTCGTCAGCCCAATCCGGCCCGTTGAGTTCATTCTCGGCAAGACCGTGCCATTTTTCCTCATTGGGCTCGGCGACATCGCGCTGGTCAGTTTCGTCGGCATCGCCTGGTTCCACGTGCCTTTCATCGGTGACCCATGGGTGATGCTGGTCGGGTCCGCACTGTTTTTGCTGGCGGTGGTGGGCATGGGTTTACTGATGTCAACTTTTTCGCGCACGCAGCAGCAAGCCTTCGCCCTCAATTTCTTTCTGCTCAATCCCTTTTTCATCCTTTCGGGATTCGCTTTTCCGATCGCCGCCATGCCAAAAGTCTTGCAATGGTTTACCATGATCAATCCGTTGCGTTATTTTTTGGTGATCATCCGGGCGGTTTTTCTCAAAGGGGTAGGCTTCGCGGTACTCTGGCCGGAACTCGGGGCCTTGGCATTGCTCGCGTTGATAATGTTGACGATAAGCGTGCTGCGTTTTCGTAAATCACTTGATTAGTACGGCATTTCAGCGCACTCCCACGCGAATGGTGGATTCCGCCTGCGCACCCGTCTCAAAGCATTGAGGCAGTTGACCACGTGAGACGTCGAAAGATACTTATGTTAACCGGCGTGCAAAACTGACCAGGTTATCGGGGTGATTGGCGTGCAAAATTGACCACCCCGGGTTTGTGCCATCATCCGGTCTTTGGCCGGAGGGACCTGGAGTGTTATGCATGGAAACCATCGTCAAGTTGCGTCGACGCCACCTGGTCAAGGGCGAGAGCATCAGCGCCATTGCCCGGGATTTCAGGCTTTCCCGCAATACTGTCAGGAAGTACCTCAAAGCCGAAACCGAACCCCGCTATCAACGCGAGCATCAGCCGATCCCGAAGTTGGGCGCATTCCAGAGAGCAAGCAAACCCATTGCTCCATCGCGCACGCTCAAGTTAGGCTGCGCACACCGCCTCATCTGGGAACAACCGCTGAAACTCCGGCAGCGAGCGTGGAAACGGCAAATCGCCTCGTTCGAGCACACCATCGGGGCCTGACCGAACGCGGTGATGGAAAGCGCCGCTGCGTGGAGTGGGACTTCATCAGTATCTGCGGGCCAGGCCAGTCGTAGTGGTTCATGGTATGCAGGGCGGCTTCGCTGAACCCCTTTATCTTCCGTCCTTTTTCTTCGACAAAGCGGTGGAAGATATATTATTGGCCAATGTTTGGTGCTGGCAATGCCGATGCTCAGTGACAATCACCGATTTCTCCGGAACCCTCTAGGACGGCAACCTAATCCTGAAGGGAAGATGCTCAAAGTGCCACGGGGAGGTGGCCCGAGTGATTGAAAGCTCCTGATCGGACTGATTGGGTGGGGGGCAAGGTGCATCAATGGATGGGATTCTGGCGCCGGAAAAGGGCAATGAACAGTTACATCGATGGCATAATATTGATGAATGGCTCAGCTTCTCACAATTTTGCTTCAATCCTAGTCCCTGCCACGGTTGTAAAAGTGAGGATTGGCTGGGAACGAGGGTTTTTGCCCCATGTGTCAGCAACTCATGTTGCTACGCAAAAAAGCGGTGCCACTGAACGAAGGCGGCACCACATCCACTCCGAGCCTTCATCATCTTGGTTATCATGGTCAGTCTGAAGCGGGTATTTCTCTTTCAGGAGTTCCGCAGTTGCTGCCTCAAACTTTTCTTTCAGAAGGTTGAACCGTTCCCGGAATTCGGGAGAGAGAGATAATACATTGGCGTTTATGCATTCTCCCGTGTTGGCATCATGTATCTCATAGCACGATATACACACATTTCGCCCACAACAGAAGGAAATATCCCTCACAAGAGCTTCCACATCTTCCTCAAGGCTCATGGTAGAAATAAAATTCCTGTCAGCTATTTTGTTCATGGCACTTCCCCTCCACAATGAAGGTGTCGGGCATTTCCCTTGTCTTCGGCGCTTTTAGTCAGGCGCGGCTGTTTCGATAAATAATAAGCAAATAATGTGCCATATGAAAATAACTGCAAGCTCCAGAGTGTTACATTATGCCCAGCGTGTGCACCTGTTAAATAACTGTTACAAAAAACAAACATGATTCTGTTGCTTGTGTAATATCTATATATAAATCATGGTGGTAACTGTTCACCACCTAGTGTTTCATGGATCGTTTTGACGTAAAATGTCGCAAGCTATCAAGCCACAAGGATGATATGAATCAGCCTAACCTGAGCGCGATGGACCCGCTGCCAAGGATGATCTGATCCGATTTCTTCTCGCGGAAAACACGGAACTGAAGTCACGGATGTGGACGCTAACCCAATATTGACCATTTAGACGCGCTTATGCGCGTTGAATTTTGACCAGGTAACCCACGACGTATCCTGCTTTTTTAAGAAGGAGGAATGAAGAGGTGATTACCATGGTCATGTATGCGAAGGTTCGTCGGATGTTCTTCCGGGAACATGTATCCATCAGCGAGATTGGGCGACGCACCAGTCTGTCGCGCAACACCATCAAGAAGT
>JAJYPA010000638.1 GCA_021795795.1 Pseudomonadota bacterium
CCCACTGGCTGCGGGTGAGGTCGGGTTAACTGCTTCACTCAGAAGCTGCCATTGAACTAACGCTGCCTTGAAGTGCCGCTGTCATAGCCATGCGGCGGTTGAGCCCTGATGGTCGGCAGCAGACTGATTGCAGACATTCGGCAGCGGAAAACAAATGACATCATCCGACCAGTAACCGTCGTTCATGATTGGGGTGATTTGGGATGACAATGTGCGTGTTATACTACAACTTTGAATGCTACGCTGCACCGTTAGTGCAATCGAATTTACGTTGGGTCTTTTAGTACGACCACTGGGCACCTCGAAAAACATAATTTCTAGAAAATGGTGTCTGTCTTTTTCAAATAGATGCACTATATAACCGTGCGATAACCGTGGTTCTTCGAGGTGCCCTACTATGATTTGCAGACTTGATATGGCAGACGCCCTATTGGCTAGAGCGCAATTCCATCGAAGTCAAATTGGAGATCACGGTGATTCATATGAGGCTTCACTGCTAGCCGGGGAAGTGCAGCTAGAGTTGAAAATGATTGTCAAAGAAATATTCGATCACCTGCGATCATGTTTAGATTACGCGGCCCGTGAGGTGGTGGAACATACGTCTGCACCGAGCAACAAGCCGGTTTACTTTCCCATCGTTGGCAAGACATTTGCGGCTAAGGACTTCGAAGGTCGGTTTGGACAATTAATGCCTGGCGTGGCTGCCAATCGACCGGATTTGGTGGACACCTTTGCGTCCTTCCAACCATTTTCATCGACCAATAATTACTGGATTTCTGATTTCGCTACCCTTTGCAATCAAAGCAAGCACGAGAATCTTGCTGTCTCATCCAGGGAAAATCTGCGTACCATTCTTGAACGTGCGGAGGATGGCGTCACCGTCATACGGCTCGAGAAACCAGGCGGAACAAGCTTCGTAAGATCTCCGTTAATGCTCCTTTCTGGATGGCCAGAAGACGGGGTTGGGGAGTGTGTTTCGCACTACATTTCGCTTACGGGGATTGATGATGAATTACTGTGGTTCATTGATCAATGCATCGCAGGCATTGGAAGAATTATTCAGCAAATCCGGGCGAGTCTGTGAAAGAGCCAAAGCTCAATCCATCAATGCACCGGACGCTGCGCGATAAAGCGGCGCAGCGTCCGGTGTTTAAAACGTCAGCTCTCATATGATCGAGCCGACACTATTTGAAGTCAGCAAGTCGCAATGGGACTTGCTAAATGGGTTTGCAAATTGGTTTTCTGCTGCGGGGTCGTTCGCAGCCGCCGCCGTTGCTTTGTATATTGCGAACCGCGCCGCAAAACCATCAGCGAAGGTTTCAGTTGGACACCGTATACTCATAGGGCCCGGCAGCTCTAAGCCATATCGAGAGTTTGTTGTTTTTCGGATTGTCAACACTGGTGACCGGCCTATTCGCGTGATTCAGCTGGGGTGGAAAGTAGGTCTATTCCAAAAGCGCTTTGCGGTTCAAGTGTACGACGTAACCTTGAGCAGTACGATGCCAATTGAATTGGCACATGGGCAAGAAGCTGCGTGGTATGCTCCACTTTCTGCGAGAGAAGAGCCTTGGTTGGAATACTTTGCGAAGGGAATGCTTGTTCCACACTACCGGACAGCACTTTGGACATTGCGGGCCCAGATATTCTCGTCTGTTGGTTACGTGTTCGACTCCCGACCGGAAGAGGGGCTTATAAAACGACTGCGCGAGGCGTGCATAAAGGCTGAGAAAAATGAGAGCTAAGCCTACCCTCTCGACTGCCGAGTTAAGCATTTTCACTGCTAAGCATCACGATACCGATCCTACCAAATGGCCAGTATTGACAGGGCTTACAGCCAGCTCGACATGTATGCTATACATAATCACGAGGTATACATAACGCTGCCCTGCCGCCGTTGAGTCATGATGGTCGGCAGCAGACTTGGAAGCAGCCGTTAATCCCGCTAAAAACATTGATAGACTACGCGCTCCTGAGCGCTTTTGAGATCAAGCCTTGGGTTTAAAGCATGTGGCGTGGAGATCACCGCAGTGTTATGCCTCACTCATCCGCAGCCTCGTCAGAGTTGACAATAGGTCTTCTCCAAGCGGATGCCGATCCTTTGCGGTCGGGTATTGGCTCAAGCATACCTTTGCCCTTTAGCCTTAAGAACACATTCTTCATAGTGTTCTCGCTCTTGATGCCAGTTAAATCCCTTGCTACACTGTTAGTTATTTCTGAGTTGGTTTCCATGAATTTCATTACTAGCTCCTCAGGAGAGCCAAGTGGCTCATGGCGGATAATTACCAATACGGAGCTTTCCTTTTCTCGGATGATTGGAGGCTTGAGTCGTAAAGCCTCCATAGCGCGAAAGGCAGTGTTTAGGCCTTCGCCAACATCCTTATTTGGGGGGCTCGGGAACTTATTAATCAAGCGAACGAGTGCCGGATTGCGCGCGCTCTGTGTATCTAGGATATTGCCTGTGGTGACGTGGCCTGGCAATTTACCGGGGCTTTCGATCTCAATTCGGTTGTCGAATATCCGAATTTGCGCATCAGCTACGATGCTGTAGTCTCGGTGCAATACAGCATTTGTTATAACCTCGTGTAAAGCATCTTCTGGATATGTGACAGCTTCTAATCCTTCTTCCCCCAACCTTTTAATGCTCTCAATTATTTTTTTAGTTGTGTCCACAGCATTATAAATTAGGTTGTAAACATCACCTTCAATCGTAACAGGATCAGCATCCAGAAACTCACGCCCAATATCATCGTCTCTTGTCTTATAGCGCATAATTTTGACGCTGCAACGCTTTGGCAAAAAAACTGCTGGTTCATCACAAAAGAGTAATACTCCGCAGACCCTTGCGTTCCCCTCCTTAATAAGATCTTGGTTATTTAAGTAGGTCATCGGCTCTCCAGTGGGGATGACGTTTATCAAGAAGTTAAGTATCGATAGGCTATTTTCTATTCGCGGAAGAGAAATTTCTACCCATTCGTTTTCGAATGTGACAACACCTTTGTCCAACTCAAGACGCTGCAGCTTTTCTGGTGTATCGATCTTCTGTTTACCTGCATTGACTCGAACAAAAATTTCCCCGGAGGAAGACTTTACGATTTCTTTGACTTTCTTGATTGTGATATGAAGGACCAGTCCATGGAGGCTATTGTTCTTTAGAAACTCGAACTTAACGTGATTGCCAAATGGATTGGCCTGAAATAGAACATGAAATATGTCGTTTGCCTGCTCTGGATCATCGAACCCAAACCACGTTCTCGTGCCGGCGCTCTTGTCCTCCGCAATTCCAACATAGACGTCGCCTCCAGCGGCATTTGAAAATGCAGAAATGGTTTCTGACAGCTTAGATGGCTTTATCTCTCGTGCCTTTATGTCATTAAGGTAGTCTTCCTGCGTAGCCAAGATGCTGAGGACTTGCGCATCGTCTATTTCATATATTTGATTCATAATTGTCCTATCGTATAGTCCAAAATTAACAAAGCAATTGTCGTTGTTATAGATTAAAGAGCCAGGAGGTTACATCAAATTTGACTGCTCTGAGTCTGCAGCTTGGCATCCAATAGTCTCATATGATATTTCTGGATCTCATCGGTTACTGGCAAACTACCTTTATTGATCCTACACCCATCCAGCCTGAAACTGAACGTCAGCTTCCGCTGCCCTGCCGCCGTTGAGCCCTGATGGTCGGCGGTAGACTGATTACAGTCATTCATTACCGATGATCAAGTGACTAAGAATTAGTGGCGAGCCAGCCTGCTGTTACAGTTCAGATCGGTTTCCAGAGCTATCGTCATGTATGAACGTCCTCCC
>JAJYPA010000136.1 GCA_021795795.1 Pseudomonadota bacterium
CGAGGGAAATCGCCCGGCTGAGGCGCGGAGGCGGGGAGGATGGGCGCAAAAAGGCGCAGGAATTGCTGCAAGCGGCGATGGATGGCAACGAACCCGCCGGCACGCCCGCCGGACGCGAGAAAAGGAAACGTTAATGGCCGACATCCAACACATCGCTGACCGCATTTTCCGGCATGTCGATGCTGGCCATCTGCCCGCCGGTTATGCGCTCGTCATGGGCGCGCTGATCGACGCCTATGACGACGACCCGAATTTTCACGCATGGGCGGAAACGGTACAGGGCAGCGCCATTGAAATACTGATTGCCCGCATGGTGCGCAAGGGTGCATGGAATGACCCGGCGTGGTTGCGGGAGTACGTGCTGGAAGAAAGAGAAAAGGAGAGTGCGGCATGACGGACTCGCAAAAAACGGAACTTGTTTTGCTGGGCGGCTATCCCGGCACGGGAAAAACCACCATTGGACGAAAACTGGCGCAAAAGAAACGCGCCGGTTGGGTGGATAAGGATTCTGCCACGAGAGACATGACAGAAGGTCTGTTGTTGGCGCTGGGCTGTGATAAAGACGACCGCGAAAGCGATACCTATGCGCAACTGATCAAACCGATCGAATACGCCACATTGATCCATATCGCCTGCGACAACCTGGATATCGGGCAATCGGTGATCTGCACCGCACCGTTCACCACTCAGTTCCATGACCACCTGTGGATCAAGCAGATGGAAGAGCGGACAGAAGACAGCGGCGCGGCGCTTTCCTTGATTTGGCTGACGGCTGACATGGCCGTAACGCATGCCCGCATCATGGCGCGCAATGCGAGTCGGGACAAATGGAAGATGACCTTTTGGGACGACTACTTAGCCGGGTTGCCGGTGGTTGCGCCGACACATGCGCGCATCGCGCACATTGAGAATTCGCGTACTGACGCGATCGATGACGTGGTTGCGTTGATTTGTGCCGCCCTGGAAAAGGAGGTGGTGGCATGACGCCGTATATCGTAGGTCGCCGCGCCGTCGCAAACCCGGATGCGAACCACTTGCCGGGGTGCAACCCCTTGCTGGGGTGCAACCATCGTGACAACCAGGACAAAGGCCAGCCCGCCGTAGACCCATGCGGGGTGCCGCAGTCTTCCCTTCGCGCGGGAGACGTCGAACAGGAGATCCATCATGCACGGGTCCCATGCGGGATGCCAACCCTGCGGACCTGGGGCTGGAGCGCCGCCACGTTCGGCGCCGGAGCGATTCTGGGATGGATTGCATCCGGCAGGATTGAACACGCGAGAAGAGCGGAAAGCCGATGAGCGACGTTCCATTCGAAATGGCGCCATCAGCGCTGGCGCAAAGCATTTTGAGGCACACAAAATGGTCGCGCCAGTGGTATTTCGCGCTGTCCATCGCCCTGTTTGCGCTGACCGCAACCCTGGTGCATACAACACGGGTCCTGACCGTTCCGCACCCCACGCTTGAAAAGGGTTGCACCCTGCAAGGGCCGCGCACCCTGCAAGGGCCGCGCGACCTGATCAAGCCGGTTTTGCCTGTTATCCGCCACAAATTCCGTCCAGTCCAGCCGGCACCAAAACCGCTGGTCAAACTGACGTCGCTGCATCACCTGGCCGGAAAATGGACAAAAGATGTGCGCCGCGCCGCCCGCAAGGCGCACATCTCGCCGCGCCTGGTGGCGTCCGTCCTGCACGTCGAGAACCGCGGCGAAGTCAACGAGTCAGCAAACCGGGTGAGCAGCGCGGGCGCCATCGGTCCCATGCAGTTGATGCCGACCACGGCCTGGGACGATCTACGCGTCGATCCATGGAATCCCCGTCAGAACATCGATGGCGGCGCCAGGTATATCGCCAGCCTTCTCCGCAGATTCGGCGGCAACCGGCGGCTGGCACTCATCGCCTACAACGCGGGGCCGACCCTGGTGGCGATGGGCGGGCGTCCGGCCAGCGCCGTGCGCTACGCGAACGCCGTGCTGAGGTCTTGCGGACTGCAGTCCTGCGGACAGCGAAGGTACGCGGGATGAGCCACAAAAAATCCGGTGTCTCCGGCATCTCCGCTGAGCACAAAGCCATACTGACGCACTGCGAGATGTTTGAGGACGTGCTTCGAAAAGCGATCCGCAACCCGGACAGCGGCCCGGCCGCCCATATCGCCGCCGAATGCCTGTTCGCGGTACGCAAACTGGAGAACGCGCTCACAGCGTCATCCCATGTCGGCATGTCAACCACTCGCGTCCCCGTGCCGGGTGCCAACCCCGTGCCGGGTGCGAACCCCGTGCCGGGTGCAAATCCTGCAACTGTACGGGTCATTTCACCTGTCGACAGGGAGGATCTCTAGGTGATGCTTCAAGGCCACGTCATGGACCGTCTGCGCGATCTCCCCGACGAAAGTGTTCATTGCATCTGCACCAGTCCGCCGTACTACGGGTTGCGGGATTACGGACTGGAGCCGGTGATCTGGGAACCCGTGCGTTACGCGCCGATGACCGGCGTGCCGGAAATGACGCAACCCGCCTGGCGCGGGTGTCTGGGCCTGGAACCGAATCCCGCGCTATACATCGGGCATCTGGTGCAGGTGTTCCGTGAAGCAAAACGGGTTCTGCGGGCCGACGGGACGTTCTGGCTGAATCTGGGTGACAGTTATGCGTCCGGCAACCGCAAAACCCGCGATGCCGATAAAAAACTGGATGCGCGCGGCATGGACATGCGTCCAGCCGACCCTTTGGGCATCAAACCCAAGGATCTCATGGGCATTCCCTGGCGAGTCGCGCTGGCGCTGCAAGCGGACGGCTGGTGGCTGCGTTCGGACATCGTTTGGGAAAAATCCAACGCCATGCCGGAATCCGTAATGGATCGCCCAACGCGCTCTCACGAGATGATCTTTTTATTCTCCAAATCGCAAAAGTATTTCTACGATCACATCGCGGTGATGGAGCCGGCGAACAGCCAGCAATCCGCGCAAGCTGGATCTTTTCGTCGATCCGCCAGCAAGCGGGCGCAATGCATTCCCGGACAATCGGCGGGAACGCATCGTCCGGATCGTCCAGCCACGGTTTTCGCCAATGACGTGCGCAACCGGCGCGACGTCTGGACCGTTCCCACCCAACCATTCAAGGGCGCGCACTTCGCCGTGTTCCCGCCGGATCTGGTGGATCCCATGATTCGTGCCGGAACGTCCGAAAAAGGGGTTTGCCCCATCTGCGGCACACCCTGGATCCGGGTGATCGAAAGGGAACACGGCGACGCCCCCGCATCCTATAACGGGTCATCTTTCCATACGGGTAAAACCCGAGTGGCGCGTGAACCGCTGGCGAATGTGGGGGCAGGTCCGCGCACGACGCTTTTGCATACTGCTGGATGGCAACCCGGATGCCACTGTGACACCGCAGGATTGGGGTGTGAGGCTGTTCCCGCCGTGGTGCTGGACCCATTCGGCGGATCCGGCACGGTGGCCATCGCGGCGGAAGCCCTGGGACGTGACTGGCGGCTCATCGAGGCAAACCCCGAATATGCCGCGATGGCGGAAGCGAGAATCAGGGAGGCCAGAGAGAAAAAAGCAGTCTCCAAAAAGCGGAGAACCGCCGGAATCGCAAGAGGGGATAAAGAATCGTCACCGAGGCAGGCGCAACCACAACTGGAGTTTTTTGCGTGAACAGTAACTACAAGATCCTGGAAGGAGACCTGTTATCCATCTTGCCCACCTTGCCGGACAACCATTTCGACGCGGTGCTGTGCGATCCGCCGTATCACCTGACGGCGAAGTCCAGAAACGGCTCTCCGCCGTCTGGCGATGGACGCAAAACGCCGTTCGTCCGCCACGGTGTCGGCACCGACAAAGGCTTCATGGGCCAGACCTGGGATGGCGGCGACGTGGCGTTCCGCCCGGAGACCTGGATCGAGGTCATGCGGGTCATGAAGCCGGGCGCGTATCTCATGGCCTTCGGCGGCAGCCGGACTTTTCACCGACTGGCGGTGGCAATGGAAGATGCCGGATTCATTCTGGTGGATATGCTGATGTGGTGCCATGGCGGCGGTTTTCCAAAAAGCACCAACGTTGCAGTGAACATCGACAAACTCCTTGGCGGCACCGGCCAGCGCACCGGCCCCGTCAGATGCAGTACATACGATGGAGCGCATCGTGACCCATCTCGGCACAGCAACCCTGCGGACCAGTCGCACACCGGTGAGCGGGTGCTGCACAGCACCCCGCACGGCTTGCCGGCCATCGCGCTGGAGACGGATGAGGCACAACGTTGGTCGGGCTACGGGACCGCATTGAAGCCAGCCTATGAACCGATCCTGCTCTGTCGCAAGCCCGGCGAAAAAACCTACGCCGCGAATGCCCTGAAGTGGGGTTGCGGGGCGCTGAATATTGATGGTGGGCGGATTGAAGTACAAAACGAAACCTTGTCAGGAGGCGCGGGCGTAACCTGGTCCAGACAGCGGGACGGTAAAGGCGCCCCGGAAAACAACGGGTACCACCCCTCACCAGAAGGCCGCTGGCCAGCTAACGTGATGCTCGACGAAGCGTCGGCGGAGATGCTGGATGCGCAGTCTGGCATTCGTAAAAGCGGGGCGCATCACGCTGGGAGGCCAAGAATCACCGGTAACACGAATGTGTACGGCAAAGCATCCGGCGTGGACTCACGGAGAGATATCCATGCCAGCGAAGGCGGAGCCAGCCGCTTCTTCTATGTGACGAAGGTTTCCACCAAAGAGCGCCAGGCGGGCATAGGCGACATGGAGAATGACCATCCCACGATGAAGCCCATCGATCTCACGCGGCAACTATCCACGTTGCTGTTGCCACCAGTTCGCTCTGACGGACTATCAAGGAAACTCCTGGTGCCGTTCAGCGGTTCCGGCTCGGAGATGATCGGCGCACTGCTGGCGGGGTGGGATGAGGTGACCGGCATCGAACAGTCGACGGAATACGCTGCTGTCGCGCGAGAACGGCTGGCGTGGTGGTTGGGCGAAACGCTCATGGATCAGGAGGAGATCGCATGACCTCCCAACCCAAACCCGTAGCCCCCGGCTGGGCCAAACGCTGGCTCACCGCATGCCGTATGGCGGCACTGGAAATAACTTGGTATGCCATAGCCATTTTTCTGGCGGAAATGCTGGTCAAGATATGGAGTCATGGATGAACAGGCTGATGACGTACATACAATATGGCAGAGCAATGACACGGTGGATCTCCACAAACGGGACACCGGTACCTCTTGGACAAGCTATCGTCGCGCCAATATTCAGGAATCGTCGCCTTCTCGGCAAATCCCAAGGCGCGAGCAATTCCGGCTATATGAACACCGTCGGTGGCGGACCAACCCAGCATAACCACCAGCGACACCCCGCACGAGTCAAAATGCGCCAACACATTTTGCACGAGCGAGTACCCCATTCCACGCCGTTGGTAATCCTGACGCATGGCTACCGACGATACCATGCCCACCGTGTCAGACCATGGCAACATATTGGAAAGCAGTCCGGCAATTTGCGGAAACTGTTTCAGAAGGTCTTGTTGCTCAAAACTTTTTCCGATGGCAAATCCAGCAACATCGCGCCTTACCGTACCATAGACCGAGTAAAAATTGGCGTCCAGAAAATCTTTTTCTGGAATGTAATCTTTCCCCAATTGCTTCTCTGCGATAGACATGCAGGAGGCTGCCGTTTCTTTGTCCACCCTGCGAATTTTAACGGGTGCGATTTTGTGAAAGCGATATCCTCCAACACTGATTTTTTCGTTGGCGGAATCGTAACCGGACCAAAGCCCCACAAGATTATTGTCCGGTTGGATCATCAGGAAGAAATTGCCAACCCCACGGTCATAAGGATTCTCGGCGCCATATATTCCACTGACATATCCCCCTTTAGGGTCTATGGTGCCGGACAATCGCCATTTTTTATCACCCATGTGCGTCATGCCGTCGACTTTCAGCCCGCGCTGCTTCAGTTTGACCGGGGCGCTCACCCACACCTTTCCATGATTCGTCTCATCCTCAAATTGGCTGATGTATTCGCCGGCAAGAGGGAATCGGTGACGGTCAATCCTGTTGGAAGCGAAGCGTTTAAGGCTGGCTCCTGTCCAAACGATCAATCCACCCAGTATTCCAACGACGATCTCCTTCGTTGTCCCCTCCACAAACCATCGTGGAACATGCGGGTCAAGCATCAACCAGTCCTTCCGTTTGTTGTGGGCCGATTAGCGGCCGGCAAGGGAATACTAACAGGACGCATCTGTTTTAGCACAACGCATGGAGCATTTTCCTCGTGATTATCCAACCCAAACCCGTAGCCCCCGGCTGGGCCAAGCGCTGGACCCGGCAATCCGTCGAACTGTTCCGGCGAGCGCCCGGGCTGGCTGTCGGCGTCATGACCCTGTTCGGCCTGACCAATGCATTCATCCCGCAACCCCTCGCGCTGAACGTGCCGATCACCGTCTTCATGGTGGGGCTGCTCTTCAGTAGTCTGCGCGCCGTCGACCAGGACAGCGGACACCCGTGGACCGCGACATGGACCTTCTTTCGCCAGACTGCCCGCGATCTGGCGCTGCTCGCCCGCGACGTTTTTCTCATCACGCTGGTGTTCGGGGGACTGCTCTTCTATTTCTATAGCGCCGCCACCCACGGTGCCGGAGTCATCCAGCCGAATCCCGCCTATTTCCAGTTGCCCGGCTGGCTGCGCCACGGCACGATCCGGGCGGGGACCATGCTCACCATGGGCATCTTCCTGCCGTGTGCGATCCCGATGATCTTCCTGACCATGAGTTTGGGCAATCAGCCGCTGATGCACTATGACACCGGCTTTAAAGCTACCGTGCTGAACATGCGGATGACCTATACGGTGTTCTCGGGCGGGCTGCTGGCCTGCGCATTCCTGATGCCCATACTGCGGCAACTTCCCTTGCTGGGGACGGCCCTCCTGCTGGCGGGTTATACGCTCATGGCGGGGTTCACCGCGGCCTTCTGGTGGTTCGGCGCCTGGGGCTACCTATGGTGCCGGGAGATGTTCGAGGGGACCGAGGAGAACGCGAAAGAAACCGCGAAACAACACGTGCACGCACATGCGGCGGCCTAAAGAAAGGAGGGAGTTCAAAGTGAATCAACATCGTTTTCTCATTCACGGTTCGGTACACGGCATCACCGATGAAGCCGCAACCCATTTCCGTCGATTCGAGCGCGCCGGCGGGAATGTCGAAATGCTGCACGGCCAAAGTGACGCCATCGTCGTCTACAACGGCGTCTGCGACCAGACCACCATCGAATCCCTGATTCACATTCTGGATCTGGCCGGATCCTGCGCGGAGAACGCGCATGGCGTAATCATGTTCGGCTTCGAGCATCAGGAGCCGTCGCACCTGCATGTGGGCGCCGCGAAAAAACCGCATCACTTATTGGACGCGTTGGCCTCCCTTCATCTGAAAGACTGGCTGGCCAGGGCGCTGCACCTGGATCACCGTTTGCCACACGACAACAAGGAGTAATCAGCATGCTTTTTCTAAGCAACACAGAGCGCAAACACTTGCGCGAACTTCTGCAAACAAAAGCGGATGATGCAGCACCCATGGATGACCGGCATATCGATTCAGATGCCCACCTGGTATTTGAAGCCCTGCATGTGCTGGCCAACGGCAATGCCGCCAGGTTGTACGCCATGCTGCATCCGCATGGACACAAAAGCCATCAGGACGCGAACGGCGGACGCACCCTGCTGATGATGCAGAAAATCGAGGAATACGGCAGTGCGGGATGCGCTCATGAGGGAACGGTTTGAGTAAGGTCGTCGATCGCACGTTGGCCCTGGTCCTGTTTGCCATTCTGGTGGGCATAGTGGCACATGCCCTGTCGCTGGCGCTGGGCGGCGTCTTGGCTGCGGGGCTGGATCCAATACATCAGCTTTGCAGCACATCATCAGCGCGCAAAGGTAGGCGGCACATGAGTCAGAAACACGCTAAAACACACCTAAAGCACCGACAGAGAATACTGAATTTCACTAGCTTATGTTCAATTGGAGGCGCGGGAGTCGGAGGCTAGCCGGCCATGGTAATGATGCTGTGGTTTTCCGCAAAAAAGATGAAAAAATCGATCGTATCAGCAGTAATCGCCGCGACAATAGTTCCCTTGCTTTCCGCATCCGTTCAGTCAGAGGCGGCAACCAACGTGCCAAACATCACAAAAGCTCAATATGTGGCGAACAGGCAAAAACTGGCTCACGAATTGTTTCTGGTGCGTGCCAGGGAAGAAGCCTTGCTAACAAAACGCATGGGGCATCCTGCCAATCTTCCGACTGGAAAGTGCCTCGTGGGCCTCTCGTTAAGCGGTGCTGGCGCCCTGCAAGGCATGCATTTCTTCCGTTGCGCCCCGGGCATGGAAGGCCCCGTCATGAAGGCGGCGCATCTCGCGCAGCCTTACGAAGTGTCTGGGCCGATAAAAATAAAGTTGGGTGTCATGGCCCCAAACCCGACACCTCGGCTGCCGGTGCACTAAACCAAAAACAGGGCACAAAAAAACCGCCGATCCCAAAGGAAAGGCGGTTTTTTTGCAATGTGCAAAAAATGCACATTGCTAAGCCTGCAACCGGTTAAACCCGGCTCGCAAGAACTCCATCTGGTCAGCCAGGATCTTCCGCCCGGTCAGATACATGAACTCGTACTGATTTGGGGTGTAGGGGACCGCTACCAGCTTCATTTGTGCCTGTTCCGGCGTGTGGGCGCCCTTATGGTTATTGCAGCGCTTGCATGCGGCCACCACGTTGGTCCAAATATCCTTTCCGCCTTTCGATGTGGGGATGACATGGTCACGGGTCAATTGGTGATCGCTAAACTCCCGCCCACAGTACATGCACAGGTGGCCGTCACGGCGAAACAGAGATCCGTTAGTCAGCGCCGGTGCCCGCCATTTCGTCCACGGAGTGCCTGCCGGCTGCAAGCCGCGCACCGCGATGACCGGGTGGATGTCCATGTGCGACTGCTGGCCTGTGACCCTGTTACGGCCGCCGTGAAGCACGCGGAACGGTTCGCCCATAGTCCAGGTCACCATGTTCTTCGCGTAGTAGGCCGCAGCCTCTTCATACTCAACCCAATGCAGAGGGTTGCCAGCGCTGTCCAATCGCAGTATAGCCGTCATGATGGTCCTCCTTTTTGTGGGCATGGGTGCTTCTGGGATTATGCAACACATACAGCGCAAACTCCGGCGACATGCAAACACAACGAAGCTGGGGCCCATGCCCCGTTGTTTTTGGCCCCAGAAAGACTTAAGCCTTTCATTTCTAATGAAATGATTGATGGGCCCCTGAAGCCTGTTACTTATAATGCCTGTTCGGATGTTGCGGGGCACACGACGGCGGCTGGCGCCTGCTGTGTAATCACGGGAACTGGTTGCGTAGGCAATAATGCTGAACGGTTCATGATGGGTCTCCTTGGTGAGATTTGGTGCCCTTGGCCGGATTCGAACCAGCGACGTTTCGCATAGGAGGCGGACACTCTATCCATCTGAGTTACAAGGGCAGTTTGGCGCGACTGGAGGGATTCGAACCCCCGACACTCGGTGTAGAAGACCGATGTTCTGTCCGCTGAACTACAGCCGCAAATTGGTGCCCCTTGAGAGAGTCGAACTCCCGACACCCCGGTTCGAAGCCGGGCGCTCTGTCCTCTGAGCTAAAGGGGCGTATTGGTGGACGCAGTGGGAGTCGAACCCACGACCCGCCGGTTATGAGCCGCCCGCTCTGCCTCTGAGCTACAGGTCCTCGATTGGAGCACGGTACCGGAGTCGAACCGATTTCAACAGGGTTGCAACCTGTCGCCTGACCGTTTGGCTAACCGTGCGTGATGAAAAATGACGTTAATACCGACTTTACGCTTGTTAACACAATATGGTAACGGCTGTTAAATCCGGTATTTGCATTCACCCACTTTGATGATTGGAGGAAGCGATGGGATTTGAACCCATGGACCATTGCTGGCCTCCGGTTTTCAAGACCGGTGCAATAAACCGTGCTCTGCCACGCTTCCGTTGCTTGTGTTGGTTCAGGGCCGTGGACTCGAACCACGGTTCGCGGCGTCAAAGACCGCTGTCCTACCATTAGACGAGCCCTGAAAAACCGCTGTTACCCTTTCACGCACAACACTTGCTTGAGCGTGTGCATGATCTCCACCAAATCAGACTGCTGCGCCATCACCGCGTCGATGTCCTTATAAGCTCCGGGCAGCTCGTCGATGACACCAGAGTCCTTCCGGCATTCAACGCCAGCCGTCTGGGCGGAAACGTCCGCCTCGCTAAAGTGCCGCTTGGCTTCGCCACGGCTCATGACCCGCCCTGCGCCGTGCGAGCAGGAGCAATAGGCATCTTCGTTGCCCTTGCCGCGCACAATATAGCTGCGGGTGCCCATGCTGCCTGGAATGATGCCCCAGTCACCTTCCTGTGCGCGGATCGCGCCCTTGCGGGTGACATACATGCTGCGCCCATGGTGATCCTCCCGCGCCACGTAATTGTGGTGGCAGTTGATGACCTTGCGTGCCATCTGGAACGGCGGCAGATAGCGCCGGATGCCCTTTAATACATCCTCCAGCATCGCCTCGCGGTTTATGGCCGCATATTCCTGCGCCCAGGACAAGGCGTTCCAGTAATCCGCAAAAACAGGGTTCGCACCCTGCAAGAGCTCAGATTCAGGCAACCATGCCAAATCCTTATCCGGCAAGCCGTAACCCAACCGCTCGATATATTCCCGCGCTTTGCCGATGTAATACTCGCCAATGGCGTTTCCGATACCTCTGGAACCGGAGTGCAGCATGAGCCACACGTTGTCCTGTTCATCCAGGCAAAGCTCGATGAAGTGGTTGCCTCCGCCCAACGTACCGATCTGAAACGCCCATGCGTCCCTGGTCTTGCGACGGTTCAGCAGGTCAGGTGCGCGTTCCATCAGGGCGTTGAACCCGGGTTCCAGACGAGACGCCAACAGTCCATGATATCCCCGCCCGTCGTGCATCCCCTGCCCCACAGGCACATCACGCTCGATTTGCGCGCGTATGGCCTTCAGGCTGTCCGGAAGATCCTTGGCGGTCAAGCTGAGTTGTACCGCGCACATCCCGCATCCAATGTCGACCCCAACCGAAGCCGGAATTATTGCGGACTCCGTGGGGATTATGGACCCAACCGTGGCGCCCTTCCCAAGATGGACGTCCGGCATGACGGCAATGTGGCCAGCCAACACCGGCAGCCGAGAAATATTGCCCAGTTGCTGCAAGGCTTGTGCCTCAACCGCATTGGCGTCAGCCCACAAATGTATGGGCACTCCACCATAATTCAGAATTTCCATGATTTCCTCCTGCGTTATTTGGTGCCGAATCGCGGAGTCGAACCGCGGACCTATCGCTTACGAGGCGATTGCTCTACCGTCTGAGCTAATCCGGCCTTGGCCAGGCAAAAACCACTCGGAAAAAGATTCGCGAAACTCTTTCCGTGTCGCTCTCCGGCATTGCCATCGATGCAGCGATGCTTGGCCTTGCGCGTGTACTTCGTGCGATCCCGCTGCGCGTAGGTCGGCAGGACGCCGATGCGCCGCTTATGCTTCTCCGGTCGAATGACCAGCGTTTCCCGTTTCATGGTGATTCTCCTTTTCCCATGTGAGTGTTTCCGTACTGAACCGCTCTACTTCCCCCGTCTCGATGATGACCCGGTCAAATCGGATCCCCATCATTTCCGCCAGGCGCGCGGGTATCGGCCCATCCAAAATTCCGTTGTGCTCCGGGATAAAATCCCTTTGGCACTTTTCGCACCATAGATGATGCTCGAACTCGGACCATTGCGTGTCCTGGTTGCCGCAAGAACAGCCTGCCATTTCATAGGCTTTTGGAGGCATAACGTAGACCCAGGTGCGGCATGACAAAGTGGTGGTTTTCATCAAAATCCTCCTGGTTATATGGACTTCGGTACCCACTCTACAATGACTCTTCGCCCACATTCGGAAACAATCCTGCAGCGCCCTTCCGCAGCCAGCAGGTGCATCGCGGCGGCATAAACCGTAATCGCCGCACTATCGTTTCCGCAGGACTGTTGTACGAGGCCCTGGATCATGTCCACAAATGATTCGCGACTGTTTTCGCATTCCATACCATCTCCTATTGAGGCCAACGGTCTCCAGCAGGGTTTCTTGCTGCGGGTTTTTTGTGTCTCGCCTGTCATCCACAAGATACGTTGTGTCCCACGCAACCCCAATTTGTGAGACACAAGGTTGGAGCCGGTTGCCGGCCTCGAACCGACGACATCCTGCTTACAGGGCAGGCGCTCTACCATCTGAGCTAAACCGGCGAAATTGGTGCGAATGGAGGGACTCGAACCCACAAGAATCCAGAACCTAAATCTGGCGCGTATACCTATTCCGCCACATTCGCATTGTTTGGCGATCCATGCCGGATTTGAACCGGCGACATTCCGCTTGCAGGGCGGATGTTCTCCCAACTGAACTAAAGGCCCAGGTGCGGGTAGGGATACTCTCTAACAGGCTTCCTCCCGCCCCTGTTAGACCGCCTTACAGCTTTGTCGGCTGATGAAATCGAACCATCCCTTGCCTATAGGCAAAAGACTCAAATATATCCTGATGCCTGATTACATCAAATTGGTCGGGATGACAGGAATCGAACCTGCAACCTTGTGGTCCCAAACCACACGCCCTACCAGATTGGGCTACATCCCGATAAGAGGAAGGCGCCGAAGCGCCATCCCAACAACACCGGCCATAGGCTTGCACCCTGCAAGGGTCGGCATGTTTTGGCTGGGGCGGCAGGGCTCGAACCTGCGACATCCTGATTAACAGTCAGGCGTTTCTACCGCTGAACTACACCCCAAGATGCCCAATAGGTGCCATAACAGCACCACGGCGGGACCACCAATCATCACACCCCGCTCCGGCAATATGGTCCGTTTGCGCGGGTGCAAATAGGTGCCACTTATTACCGCTCGACCTGTGGCCAGGCTGCCTGAACAAATAGCCCGGGCCGTAGAGCGGGTACTTATCAGGATACTGGAGCGTTATTCTAGGTTGCGCAGCGCATCCCAACGCCACGGCTTGCAGGAATGGTTCCGTTAAGACCCCACAATGCACCTGCCAAGCATCCCATGCCGCCTTTTGCTACGGATATCTTGCTTACCATTGCAAGGGCATGATCCGCTTTCGTCCTCAAGCACGTTAACCCGGTGCAATACGGGGGAATTTGCGCGGGTGCAAATAGATGCGCAGCGCATTCTAAACGCTATGACTTGCAGGAATGGTTCCCTTTGGACTCCACGATGCTCCCTGCCAGACACCCCATACCGCCTATACCACATACAGATAGACGCGCAACCGCGCCTGGCGCCGGCCATTTGTATCGTATGTGGGGCATGGACCGCTATCGTCAGCGGCAACCGCCGGCCAGATTCGCAAACATTGCAGAGAGCGATTATTACCCGACAGGAAGGGCACCTGCATTACCCGGCAGGACGGGAGAATTTGGCGACGGCTAACAGCACGCAATAAGGGCGTGCTGTTTACTCTCGTTGATGCGCCCCGCCGCAGCGCACAACCAGCCGATGGACTTTTCTCGCAACCGCATCGGCGCAGTTTTGCGAGAATACTCGGGTTAATCCCGAATTCGTTTCACCACACACATAGGTGCCGCAGAGTGGAATCGAACCACTGACCTCCCGGATATGCTCCTGGGCGCTCTACGGTCGCAGCCAGCAGGCCACTGAGCTACTTTGGCATGGTAGCGGAGGCCGGAATCGAACCGGACCTTTTGGGCGTATGAGGCCCATGTAGCGCCATTCTACTACCCCGCAACAAACTTCAGCTATTTGGCACCGACAGAGGGAATCGAACCCCCAGCCTATGGTTTTGGAGACCATCGCTCTACCAGGTTGAGCTATGTCGGCATTGTGCGTCGCACACAAAATCATGTGCGCTTCATGCACACCATAACCGTTCCAGAGTGCAGCTAACATTCCGCGAGGCTATGGTGTGCATCCGGCAATACCGGACACACGGTAAGTCTTCGATTTTCAAAGAGCGGTGGCTGTTTCAATCCACGCCTCTGACGAGGCGAATTTTTGATAAAACAAAACCGGCAGCCTGTTTTCACAAGGGCTGCCGGTTTTTGCGCTTCCGGTGGAGCCCTTGCTTTGTTGCATGGGACTCCGTTGTTATGGGGTCCCGATTACATGATAAAGCCTGACTGAATGGCGGATGGATTTTTCGCTTGTGTTGCAATGCTCCCTGCAAGGGGTTCGCACCATGCAAGGGCGGACGATAGGCAATAGCACGCGCGGCATTCCATGCGGTTGTCCGCATGCCCTGCTTGCACTGCTATGAAACTGCTTTGCTGTCCGTTCACTAGAAACCCAAAAAAATTTGATATGATGGACCATACCAGAAGCAATCAGCCCTGTCAAGTTTTTTGCGCAACCCTGAAATGTGGGTCGAATACGCCATGCACCCATCGCATGAAGTTCTTCCGCTTTGGATCATCCGAATCCGGTTCAACCAGAAACCACGGGCCAACACTCTGGTTAAAAGGAACGCGATCCTGCTGTTCCAAAATGCGCCATTCGCGGGTGCCCAACAACATGAACGCTTCCTTGACCCGGTTCTTTCCACGTAAGGATATTCCGGTTAGTGTGATTCTTTTGTGCATGGCGTTCTCCAATGCTTTTGGTGCTTATGTGCTCTCCGGCGCTTTCCGGCGTTTTCCGGTGTCACCCATCTCGACGATTCCAGTTGGCAATAGCCTCTTCTGGTGACCAACCCAAAACCGATGCCGTACACCCACCAATGCCATCTGCACAGTGCAAGCCCCACACCGTTTTTGCCTGGTCTATCGGATAGAGCGTATCAATCATCTGTTCCTGGTTAACATCAAATTTGCAAAAAGGGCATGTCTTCAGCGTGACGCCATAGTTCTGCTCAACGGTTTTCTCCTTGTCCACTTTTTCTGCTCCTTCCAGTGTCGGTACTCAATCAATATTGCGCAGAAGGATGTCCGCAGATATGGATAGTTCGTCTGGAGAATCCAGATTGACCTCACACCAGTCCTTGTCCACCACCATCAGTACGGGCCCCCGGGCCGGATAGCGGAGAACGTACCACGCCAGCTTGAGGGATTCCAGAAATCCGGACGACCTCACGATGAAAATCTTGTGCTTTTCCTCTTCTAAAATCAGTTGGTACTTCGCCATGTAATGCCCTCCTTTTGATCTGGCCAGGCCATCAATACCGAGACCCAGGCTGGCCGGGGTCGTTGCTGCCGGTGCAATCCAGGCGGTGATCTGTGGCTTTTGGGCATCGCTTGTTGCCGCAGACCGGGCATAGCCACATCCGGCTGATCGCAACAGGAAAAAACTGGTTCGGGTGCGCAAGATCCCACTCTTGTGCGCATCTGAAACAGTCGTGGTCCAATCCATGCGCCGTGTGCGCATTACTGGACATTACGACTCTCCCGTATCCTGGCGGCGAGGCTCACCAGGTAACACTCCCTATGCGACCGCCCCAATGCCACACCGGGGAATCGACGAGGCCACGATTCTTCCAGCCATGCGTCCCATCGGTCAACCTCTTCCCCGTAGGAGCCGCAAGCCTTCGCTGGGCATTCCGCTTCGGGATAACGGGTGGAAAAATCGTAAATGCTGGATTCGTCCGTGATCAGGCAATCCGCCGGGTCCAATCCCAAAAACTCCAGGATTTCGTTAATTTCCTTTTGGTAGCTCTCGACCAAATCCTGTTCGGCGATCGTGATTTTCTTCGTCTTTCCCATGCGAAATACTCCCCTCTTCCATGAAAATATTCAGGTTGTTCTTGGTGGCGAAGTGCAGCAGTTCCGCATAGGCCTCAGGGTGCGATTGTTCCATGGCTTCGTCAAAATGATGGAAGCGCAGCCTTCGATGGTGGCCGGTTCCACGCCATCCTCGTAGTGGGCTTTATGGTTAGGGCCGAAGTGTGCCAGGCCCACTCCCTCAATCAGCATTTCCGCCAAGTCCGATGGTCGGAATTTGCGGCGATCCGGCATTACGACACTTCATCCCCGCATCCAGCGCGTGTTGTGCCAGAGCAAGAACGCGGTCGTTGACCAGGTGTTGCAATGGTTCCATTTCGACCATTTTGTTTTCTCCATGCGTGGCTAAAGTGTCCGGGGATTTTATCCCGGCCCGGCCCGGTAAATTGCCGCTTTTCACCCGCGACGCGGGCTATCCTGGCTATCTGTGCTGAAAATTAGGTGCGCAGCGCATCCCAACGCCACGGCTTGCAGGAATGGTTCCTTTTGGACTCCTCGATGCTCCCTGCCAGACATCCTATACCGCCTTATGCCACGAACGCCCATCTCGGAACCGCCGTGTACCGTTGTGTTCCTTCGAGCGGGTATCAGCCGCATCAACGTCGTGGGGTA
>JAJYPA010000137.1 GCA_021795795.1 Pseudomonadota bacterium
GTTGGCCGTTCTTTCTGCTGTTCCTGCTCCACCTGCAATTCCGGCACATGACTCAAAAGATGGTCAGAGATTTTCTGTGCGTCGGAAATGGCCGACATCAACTCTTTGGTCCGGTCTTTTTCCGGCAACGATCGCAGCCAGGACGCCAGATACGCAGCGGAGTTCGTAACACCATCGACGCGGCTCTGCTCGGTCGCCTTCACCTGATCTGGATCAAAGGCGATGCCCATTACACGGGAAGTCATCGCGGCGGAAATCTCGGCCCGCAATTCTTCGTTTGCATATTTTGGAGAACCAAACTGCCCAGATAGATCACGGTTTAATCGGCTGTGATGCCCCGTGGCATGGGACGCCTCATGCAGGCGTACCGTGTCGTAGTCGCCAGCGGTCGGGAAAGCCGAAACCGGCGGCATCTGGATGTGATCCGTCGCGGGCCGGTAGAAGGCACGGTTGCCGCCATTGTCCTGACTGACCCCCATGGACAAAAGCATGGTGTCGATTCGCTTGTCCGGATCAATCTGTTTCTCGACGGTGGGTCGCTCCAGCGGCGGGATGCCGTCAATCTGGCTGGCATGAAAAACGGTGTAATACCGCACACCCATTTTCTGTTCTTTACTGACTTCCCCAGTCTCTTTATTGACCACCTGCTTTTCATAAGTGGACCACTTTTCGATGGGGAAGCCATGCTCGCCTTTGCGTACCTGCCAGCCGTTTTCGGTGGCTTGCTTGTACGTGCAATAGCGACCGTCGCCATTGCTGGGGCCAAAAGTGCTGAGAAGTTCGCGGTTGATGCCACGATATGGCTTGCCGGTGATGGCGTTGATTGGGGTGTCGTCGCCCATGGATGGATCCCATGGCTTCTGCCACGACGCCGTACCTTGTTCGACACGCTTAATGAGTTCCTCCGCCAATTGCGCGCGGAGGTCTGGTTTTTCGTATTTTGTAGCCATCGTCTGCTCCTTGGGTTAGATCGTTTTCCCAAATATTGGGCACCAGTTACATAGTGCCCACGACACGCTATCAGATCTGCTGCCCATTCTGCTGTTCTTTCCCGCGGTTGCGGCTGCGGTCTTCCACGGTCAACTTGCCTTCTTTATTGAGAAGCAATTTGACCTGCTTACCTACCAGCGCCTTGCACGAGTCAACGCCCACCTCAAGATTTTTGGTGGGAAAGCTGACCATGATGGGCTTCCCTGCCCTGGCCATTTGGAAAAAAGTGTTTCCGCGGGACGTATCAGATTCATAGGCGTACAGCAGCTTGCCGGATGCCTGCCTCTGCTTTTCAATGTCCACATGCTCCGCGAGATCGAGCGCCATGGTGTAGAATTTCCCGTTGTCCGCGTGCATCTGCCGACCGTCGGGAAACGTCACCAGCTTATCCTTGTGCGCATTATTCTCCTTCACGTGCTCCGTATTGAACTCGCGCACCTTTTCCTCCCAGTGCCGGGCCAGCGCAGGAGTACCCACACCGTCCAGTTGCGGTTTTTGGCCAGCGATGGTTTGCGTATGCAACTCGGCCCCGTGCCGCTCGGCGAACTGGTAAACCGAATATTTCAGCTTCTGATCCACTGGCACACAGTGCATGCTGCGGATCATGGCTTCGGCCAGCGCCGGGTCATTTACCGCTTTGCTGCGTTTGGTTTCCTCAACCACTTCCGCAGAGATCGCAGGTTCCACCAGAACGCCATGCCCATGTTCATCAGGTACCGAAAGATGATAGGTCCCGGTCTTTTTGTCATGCACCAACGCTATACCGCCCAGACTCTCATGCGGCGCATCCTCTACGGGCTGCAATGCGAGGGGCGTCATTTCCTTGGGAGACGGCTCCTTCGCTGGATCGGGCGCTTCATTTACGGGTTCCGGCGCGGTGACGGCGGGGCTTGCGGTCGGCAGGCTTGCGGTCCGCGATTCGGCCACATCGACAATTGGAGCCGGAGCCTCAACCGTCGCCTGAACAGCCAGCGGTGCGGCGCCACCAGCGGCGACAGTTCCTGCCACGCCCAGAGCCAGTTTTTGCTTTGGCGTTTGTGACAGGGCACGTTCATACTCCTTCTGCCATTTCTGATCAGGACACTCCAATGGAATGCCTTTGGCAACAGCGTGCTTGATGGCGGTTTCCATGAAAACGCGGTTGCCGTGGATCTTCAGATTGCGATCAGGACCGACACGCTCCGCCATCTTGTCCAGTGCCTCCCCCACGAATTGCTCGCGGCGAGCAGCGGCCGCTTTGCCAAATCCGACCATGCTTGTGAAGGGAACACGGATTTTATCGCCGTGGTCGATGTGCTTCACGCGACCGTCTGCGTCCAGCACCTTTTCGGGCTTGTCCGCTTTGGGAATGGCGGGGAGAGCGACGTTGGGTTTGACGGCAACACCCTGTTCGGCCAGCCGTTTTTTCTTTGCGGCGAGGGCCTCTTCTTCGTCAAGAATCTGCTGGGATTTGTTGATGGTGGAACCGGCTTCAATGGTTCCGGCGTCCTGCGGGATGATACGGTCGATGATAGGCATGAGTTATGGGCCTCCTGGTCCATGGGTTAGGATGACACTACTAAGATAGTGTAATTGAGAAAAAGTTCAATCGTTCTCTACGGGATGTGTCCGGCGACCAAGCAACTGGACAATCCGGGCAATAGCACGAGGCCTGTCCTGGTCAAAACCGGTTTCCGCCACCTGCGTCAGAAATTTCTCATACCGGCCCAGGGCACTGGCGGTGATGGCCTCTTTTTCATCAATGACCGGCTCCGGCAGGTGGACCAGTAGCAGCTTGACGATTGTGTCAAACATGGCTGCCAGGGTGTCCACCTCTGCAGTGAGCGATTCGATGTCTGACCGGGTGGCCAGGATGGACGACACGATGCGCTTTTCCACGCCATTGAGCGCGTCGTCTTCCGGCCCTTGTGTCTCCAGACCGCGTAAAGTGTATTCGGTGATCAGGGCGGGCAGGGAGAGCTTGCGGGCGGCGGCCTCACGACGCAACCGTGCCGCATGGTCACCCTGGATTTTAACATTGCCGTATATGGCGGTTTTGCTGGTTTCATCAGCCATGATTACTGGCCTCCTTTCCGATTACGACCGGGCTTGTTGGATCCATAAACAGCATGAAGTTGTCCAGTCCGTGAAAAACCGATGAATGGCTTGAGTCCGTATGCAGCCAGCTCACCAGTGGAGAGCAGGACAGCGACTTTGGTTTCTGATCTCTCTTCTTCCATGACATCTTCTCCTGTCAGTTGTATGACTGTTGCTGATACTGTGGGGCAGTCGGTACGCAAGAGTAGCCTGGCGGACACTGCGGATTGTTTGCCGGTGGTGCGTAGTAACCCTGCTGTGGCTGCTGATATTGCCGTGTCTGCCGCTGGTTGCCGACGCCGTAACCCGCCAAGCCGCCCACGCCGGCTCCAATGGCGGCGCCCGCTAATCCAGCGCCGGTCTGATTGCCGATGACGGCTCCTGCCAGCGCGCCCAGCAACGCCCCGCCAGTCGCGTCGGCGGTCTGGCCGTTGGTCATGTACGGATTATTGGCACAACCGGATAAGGCTACCGCCAGGGCTGTGGCCATCGCCGTCTTGTAAATTGTGGTTTTGTTCATCCTGAATCTCCTTTGGCGGGAGACCATCCCCCGCCGTCCATGATTGATACCAGTCTTATAGCTCTGATTGCTTGGAACCCATCTTCCAACAGGGCACCACGTCGCCAAGGATTGGCGCGTTGCCGGTCCTGAGCGTCAGGCAGGTGAGGCCATGAAACGTCCGGTACACAGGCCCCGGTCGCAGCCGTAAAACCTCGTCCGGGGTCAGTAACGGCTTGCGGCAGCCATCTTCGAAGACGTACCCCAACTGTTTTGAGATATATTCCGCAGTGGACAGAAGGCCCGGTGTGAAGAAAATGCGGATAGGACTGTTTGCCATAATGCCTTCCCGATCCAGTGCCCCAACAATGGTCTGCACGGTAATGTAGGACTGGATACCATAACCGGCCATGACTGCAAGGCCATCCGACAGCCCGTACACGCCCCGCTCGAAGCGGTCATAATCGTCCAGCAGCAACAGCAGCTTGTGGCGGTGACTCGTTGCGGACAGCCCAATTTTGATAACCAACGCCAGCAGCGCCTGATGCACAAGGGTCACCCGCTTTGCATCGGCGTAGTCGGTCACCAGGTACAGCGATACCGGCGTGTCCCCGTTCTGCAGTTCATTCAGGTTGAAATCGCTGGATGAGGTGGCTTGCGCAACCGAAGCGTCCCCATAGATGGCAAGACAGTACGCCACCGTAGACATTATGCCGGATAACTCGTTGGGACTTTGCACACGCATCATTTCCTTTGCGGTCTCACGGACAACACTAACCGCACTGTGCGCCAGTTCATCGACGATTCCCGGACGCTGGCTCAGTTGGTAAGCGTCCGCCAGTGTGAACGCCTGTCCATGCTGGTTTATGCCATGCAGCAGTAACGCCACGATGACACTGAAAGCCCACTTGTCGAAATGACTGGTCGGGGGGCACACTGCCGCCGCCACATTTTGGATATCGCCCAATTCGTGTTCCGTGCCAAACCGCACGGTACCCATCGGATTAAACCGGGCGCTTCCATCTTCACCCGGCGCAAAGCGAATAACCTTCTGGCCCATGGCCAGCCGATGCTCTGCCGTAGCTTTGTAGAGTTCCCCATGAACATCGTGTACGACTACCGACCCCCGGTAATTCATCAGCGTGGGAATCACCAAACCAACCCCTTTACCAGAGCGAGGGCCGCCCACCGCCACCACGTGGTTATTACCACCGTAGATAAGGGGTTTTCCGGCGTATCCGCCGATAACCACACCACCCTTTTTAGGTGTCTGGAGAAGTGAGCGGATGTCTTTATCAGTCGCCCAAGAACCACCGTTGCCACTGTTGGACCGCTTGAAACAACGCTTCACTGCATTTGCCAGCTTCATGATCGTTAACTCCTTGTTTGAATGAAAGTTGGTACTTCTGGTACTGCTTACTACACGGCGGAGACCGTTCCCCGCTGGCAAACCTATGCTGCCTTTCGCTCTTGACTATGTGCCGCACCCACCGCAAGGTCATAAATGGCGGTCTGCAGAATGCGGAAAGATTCGGAATCAGGCGCAATCCGCGCGGCATCGTGCAGATTGATCCGCAACACACCCCAATACCCCTTATTCACGGCGCGCAAAGTGGCCGCTATAGACGCGCCATGTTTCGAAGCCACTGACACATCCACTTCCGTGTCAGTAACTCGCAGTACAGTCAGCGAAATGGATTGCCCGTTTAAAACCATCGTCTTTTTCATGATCTACTGCTCCTTGTTAGGGCGGCAATATCGCCGCCCTGTGGGGGTGTTACTTGCGGCTGATTCCATGTATATAGCACCCGTTTCAGAAAAGATCTGGTTCAGAGGCCGCCTTGATGACCTGCGTGCATCCAATATAGCCCTTATGGATTCCACAGAACTTCAAAGCCTGGTCAAAATCCGCTTCCTGCTTTTTGTTGCCGTAGCTGGGCATATCCAGAAAACCGCTATTGTTGGTGCCGTTTTCCTGCATGGCCCAGTACGTCGATCCGCCATGCGTGGCGCGGTAGGTAATCTGCTGCGGCACGGTGCGGGCGGGGCCATCCACCATGACGATTACGCCCAGCAACCCAACTGCAAACAGGGCGCCACCCGTAATCAAAGGGAAGGCGCGGGCAACGGCAAAGGTGATGCCCACAGCCGCTTTACCAAACTCCACCGCACCACCCGCAAAGTCCCCCACCGCGTATTTAATGTCGTCCATATCCATGGTGCCGCTCCTTCTTTCTTCCGGCGCCGGTGCCGGGTTTCATACCCCATGCACCGGGCGGGAAGCGGTGTGAGCTACACAAATGACGGGTACTCGCCGCGAACATGGAAGAAGCCATATACTCCTGGCAGCGCTCCAGCTTCGACGGTGGCGCGTAACGTCCCTAGAAGGGCGTCAATGCCGTCTTTAACCGCCAAGAATACAGTGCCGCCTTTATCTGGTACCGTGCAAAAATTCAGAAAAGCCGGGCTATCTCTGAGCGATTTCATGGCGTGCACAATCTTCCGCATCGCCAGTATAAAGACAGACAAATCTAAATGAATCCCGGCTGTATCCAGAAAGTCACGTAGAGTACCCAGGATCAAGTTGTCTGCCGTCGGGAAGTCCTCATCACCCGGATGCCATAGGGGGCCAAAAAGCAATTCGGCGAGCATGTAGTCGGGGGGAAATTCCAACTCAAGCGGCAAACCTGGTCCTCTCCCGCCGCTTGGCGAAAAGGCGTGTAAAAATATCTGCTTGCCAGCACCCAGCGTCAACTTCATCCTAGCATTATATAGGCCGCATACCCCACGCTCGTATAATGTCTCGCAAGTTTTCACAAACTCCGGCAGCGTTTGCAGTTCATACATCCCACGCAAAACTGGCTCGAATGCGCACCACAGGTCGATCGTTACCAACTTTTCCACCCCGTAGCTTGCGTCTTCCACCCAGACGTGGTCTTCTACAAAAGTAGTCACACCGCCGTCCTGAATGGCTTCGCGAAGGTTATTTATACCCATCTCGAAGGTGGCAGGTGCTGCCCGTTGCTGCATGATTTGCATGATTTCATGCAACGCATTCGACATATTCACCAGGCCCGTCACGTCAGTTTCGACAGTTTGGCCTCCTTCATGTTGCTGCATAGCCCTGCCCAAATCATCTATTATGCTCATGCCACATGCTCCTTTTTGCTCACAGGTAACTCCTTACATGGTATATAGCCTGTTTCTGCTCGAACCTCTGGTTGTCCATATCTGCGTCAGAAGCGCAAGGCGGGAAGCGGTCTTGCAGACGGCAGGCCACAGGGTTGCTGATCACCCGAAAAGAACAGGCTGATCCATAGGCATCTGCGGGGTTGGCAGGAACACATCATCAGGCACGTCGCTTTCCTCGTCGTCCTGCAATCGCTCGCCGCGACCGCGGGCCAGCGCCTCGGCCAGTAGTTCTTCGCTGACCTTGCCCTTGGTTTCCAATAGACGCTTCATGTCTTCATCCATCGTCCCCGGGATGAGCGGGTTATAGACCTCCACGGCGACCTTCTGGCCGTGCCGGTACGCTCGGTCCTCCGCCTGCACCTGTTCCGATGGGGTCCATGGGCGGGAAGCAAAAAACACATAGCGGGCTGCGGTGAGATTCAGACCAACCCCGCCCGCCCTGGTGTTGGCGATAAAAAACCGGCAACTCGGGTCCTTCTTGAACCGGTCTTCCGCCGCCTTTTTCTGCTTTAAACTCTCTTCACCAGTGAGTCTTACCGCCGTGTCGCCGAGATTGTCCATGAAGCGGTCCACCGTGGGCGTAAAATTGCAGAACACGATGGCCTTGGCGGATTCCTGCAGGTCTTCCAGCATCTCCTGAATGAACCCGGACTTGACCCGCTCCATCCATTGCCGGGTGCGGGTGATCACCGCCAGCGCGTGCTTGCCGGTGCATGCCATTGCATAGTCATGTTGCTGCTGATCGCTCAACATGATGATGGGCTCATGGTGCATCTTGCCTTGCAATTGCAGAACATCATTTTTATCTTTTTTCATGCACCATTCGCTGATGCGTGCGCCCAGCAGCGCATAGGCGTCAGGATCGTCATACTCCTTTTTGAATTTTCTGAAGTCCATCTCGGCGGCAATGAAGTGGCCACTGATGGAAAGCAGACTGTAGAGTTCGTCGGCGCGATTCAGTACCGGCGTCCCCGTCAGCAGCCACTTCCTGCTGACCCGTTGCGCAATCTCGGCAACATGTTGTGTGCGCTGGGCAAGGGGGTTCTTCAAATAGTGGGCCTCATCGACGATAAGTACCTCCCCCTGCAGGCTGGCCCGAAAATCGGCGTCGTCCAACCGTTCGTAATTCGTGACGAACCACTCTTGATCGTCAAGGTCTTTGTCCACACCATCCACATAGATGGTTGCATCCGGAATAACCCCGGATATTTCTGACTTCCAGTTCAATTTGAGGGATGCCGGACAGACGATGATTTTTTTGCCCTGCACGGAACTGGCCGCAATGGTCGTCCTGGTCTTGCCCAGGCCCATGTCGAATGCCAACAAGGCCGAGTCGAATTTCAGCAGGTGTCTAACGCCGTCGGGCTGGTAAGGCAGCAAACTGAACCGTGCCGTCAGCCCGGCCAACAGTTCCTCATCGACTTTATGCGCCCGCAGGGACCTGGACAGCAGCGTGATCTCCGCCCGCTCCGCTGGTTCTTCATGCGGGCCGCCACCAGCGAAGTCGTCATCGTCAACGACGACTTTCAGGGTCACCTTTTCGACGCGGCTGGCCTCAACGGATGTCAGGTAAGGCCGCCAGACGGGTTCGTCTGATTCACTGGCAGGACTAGGAAGCAGAAGATGTTCCGGGAATCCGGCGCCATCAATAAAGTCTAGCACCATCTGACGATCCATGTTTGCCGGAAAAACCCACACTCTATTATCGCCGTCCCAGTGTGCGATGTGGTTCTTTTTCATGACGCTCAGAAAAACCGGATCGAAAGACCGCTGGGAGAATAGCCACTCGCCTTTTCTGGCCCGCCAAAGGGCGGGCAGCGCCGATGCGGCCCAGAACGGTTCCTGATTGCGTCTGGACCGGTCTAGCATAACGGCCCCGATGCCAGCGGGGAACTCGTGAGGGAAACCGCAAGCCAGCGCATCGATACAACTTTTCGCCCTGGATTCAGGCAACACCCAAATACCCACCGGTTTTGGAATCCAGACACCCCCGTTGGCCTTGAAGCGGTTCTGCATATCATCCACAAAGCGCGTCCAGAAACCCACGCGCAACCCGTCACAGTAAATACCTTTGTATGCGGATGGCATTGCTCGCAGTTGCAAACCACCTTTTCCCCTGCGCATGCTCTCTCCTCCTTTCTGGTTACCTCTTACCCTTATAGCGCTGACCATCGAGGCCGCGCCACGCCCGTCCCATGCATGGCGCGTGAATATGGCACCATTCTCTAGTGTTGCTCTGGTGGCTATCCCTGGCCCTGTGACTGAAACAGATAGAATTGCCCTTCTTCGTCGTAGCAAACGTTGGCGGGGCGGTGATTTCCAGATTGCCGAAGATCGTTGTGCGCCTGGAACACCGTTTCGATATCCCCAAAGGCCAGCAGGGTATCCCCATGTTTACGGAAATAGTCAGGCGTATCATCTGTCAGAGTGGTCTCCAGTCGATCACAGCCATGCTGCTCGTTCTGGTCGTGAAGGATGGTCAGCAGGTCCAGAAAATCATTCAACCCGTCATCTCCCAGCCCGCGTAAAATAGCTTCAATCTCGGCGTCTTCCGGGACCTCCATCATCAACGGAAAATTCTTAGGGTCTTCGTATGACATATCTCGTTGCTCCTATAAATGGATGGATAAACAGCGGGTGGCGCCGCACCCGCTTACCCTATGCACGGCGGGGGAAGCGGTCTCACTCCAATCCCTTGCCTTTGTCACGGCGCTGTTCAGTACTTGTAGCCACAGAATCGGAAATGGCCGTATTGCGCCCTTTCTTCCTGGCTTTCTCCAGTTCCAGCAGGCGCTGGCGTTCGAGCAGCAGGCGGTGCCACTGACCCGCAAAACCCACGGCGGCTTCCGGTGGCTCCGGTAACGTGCCCTTGTGCGCCAGTTCATCATCCAGCGCTTTTTGCATGATGAGGTCGTCAGCGCGCATGACATTGGTGAATCCGCGCGCGGGAATCTCCAGCCCGTAGTCATTGACCTTTGTAAACGCGATGTCCTTGCCATCCTTGCTGAAGGACCGCCGCTCAATGGAGACCAGGCTGCCGGGATGCAACTGATCGTCGCCACGCGCAGCCTCTATCCGGGAATCCTGATAGATAAAGTGTGCCCGGCCATCAGTGGCTTCGAGCAGGATGTAAGCGCGATCGTTGCCTTCATCGAGGCCGGTGCCCAGCACCCGCCCTGTGATCCTCTGGCCCGCTTCCAGCTTGCTGACCACCGGTAACGACCGGCTGTCGGTCATCAATTCGCGGTGCTGCAGGAGCATCGTCGAGCGGGTCTGCAGGATCTCCAGCTCCTTGAGGGCCTTGTCCCAGCCGTCGTCCAGTTGCCAGGTCATATGTCCCACCTTTTGGGCTACGCCGATCTCGCACAGGGCACCCAGCCGGGCCACACGCTGGCGACGGTCGGCGTATCCAGTATTGTCTTTGACTGGGTCCACTGGCGGCTCGCTGATAAGATTTCTGCCGTCTGCAAGACTGCGCTCCAATTTCTTCATGATTTTCCGGTCCAGTTCGGTAAAACGGCGCTGCGGGATTTCCCGCTCCAGCCCTTGCCGAATTTCCCGGTCGGTCCGGTAGCCCAAGTCCCGCGTCGCCTCATCCTGGGCCATATCCCGTATTCCCGTGCGGACCATCTCCGGGGCTATCTCCATGTTGTGTCCACCCCGAATCAGCACATGGACGTGCGGGTGCGCGGTATTGTGGTGGTCGATGGCTACCCACTCCAGCGGCTGACCCATCTGTTTTTCCATGCGGGCCATGATGCGGCGGGTGTAGTCCGGCAGGTCCAGGCGGTCACCGTCTTCCGGGCTGATCACCATCTTGAAAATCTTTTCGTCGCCCTCCTCCTGCCAACTGTTGACGGTTTCCACCATGGATATGTCATCGTCACAGGCGTCGAATCCTTTTCCGCGTTCCCCCTCTTTCTGTGCGCCTTCCCGTTCCAGATACTTGGCGTGCGCGGCCCATTGGCCCTTGCCCTTGGCCTGCACCCATCGCACCCGCACGAAAGCGCGGCGGGCGTGAAACTTGTCGGCGGCGGTGCGCTGTTTCATCGCGCGCGGCTTGTGACTGTCGAAGTGCGGCATCCTCGGTTTGAGGCCGACAAAGGCCGTGCCGGCGCCAGCCTTGTGGCGCATCGTGCGCACTCTGGCAACAGCTTTTGACGCCTGGGGCTTATGAGCGAAATGCCGATCTTCCCGGCGTTGCCTCTCGCGGTCACGCTCAAGAGCGCGTTCTTCCTTGCTGAGTGTCGTCTGGTCCTTCAATCGTGACCTCCTTGATTGCTGGGGCAACCAGCTACTCCTGCCGGCAATACGGTACACATGGGGTACTTGGCATCATAGGTGGCACAACCGGAAAGCCAGAACGCCATCAGCAAAATGGTGATGGCGTTGCAGGTGCCGGTCTTGCAGACGGTGATCGTCTTTCTCATGCGAAATCTTCCCTCTATCAGTTACTCACGTATATAGCACCATTCTTTTTTTATTATGGTGCTATATCAGCATTATCAGAGCGGTCTTGCGGGCCGCAGGTCATGCGCATGGAGAATCAGGATGAAGAACGGGACGCTGCACATGGTCGGGCTCAGCGGCGGCAAGGATTCCACGGCGACGCTGCTACTCGCCATCGATCGCTTGGGCAAAGAAAATGTCCGCGCGGTTTTCGCCGACACCGGGAATGAGCATCCGGAGACCTATGCCTATCTGGACTACCTGGAGCATATGCTGCGTATCCAGGTGGTGCGGCTCAGGCCAGATTTCAGCTCCGAGATCGCCAAAAAGCGGATGTTCATAGCGCGTGACAGACGGGTTGGCAGGGATAAGCACGGGGATAAAATACGATGGAGCAACAAGGCCAAACGCCGTGCGCTGGCGGTGCTGCGACCGACGGGCAATCCCTTCCTGGATCTCTGTATGCTCAAGGGCCGCTTTCCAACCAACCGCGCCAGGTTTTGCACGGAGTGGCTCAAGCGGGATGTGATAGTGGAGTATGTGGACAGCGTTGTTCAGGATGAGGGCCGGACCGTTGTGGTCTGGCAGGGGATACGGCGGGACGAAAGCGATAAGCGGAAACACGCCAAAAAGATCGAGAGAGTAGAGAAAGGATACTATAACTTCAGACCGCTGGTGGATTGGACCATCGAGGACGTTTTCAGATGCATCGCAGGCCATGGACTCTCTCCGAATCCTCTTTATCAGATGATGGGTCGGGTCGGGTGCACACCGTGCATCTATGCGACCAAAGGGGATGTCCGACTGCTCGCGGGAAGTAATCCAGAGGTCATGGATCGTGTACGCAACTGGGAGGGGCAGGTCGGACAGACCAGTAAGAAAGGGTTTGCTGCCTTTTTTCAGGGGAAGGAGCTTGCCGGAACCAAACCGGGCGAGGTCAGCGATCTGGTGTTCTGGGAGCGCCACCAGCTAAACGGGATCCTGAAATGGGCCGCGAAAGAAGGACCGTTCCTGCGCGACGACTGGGACCATGCTATCGACGATGGCCCCCGGTGCGGATCGGAAATGGGGCTATGTGAGTAGGTCATCAGGAGACGTACAGGCAGTCCTCGCTTTCGGCGTAGTCAGCCACGGAACCCGCGTCCCACCCTTCCCTGTCCGCCACTAGGAATGCTTCTATCTCGTGGCGAATTTGGGTTTCCGTCTGGAACTTTGCAGGGTTTACCTGACCGGCCAGCAGCAAGGGAATCAAATCGGCGGCAACCATGCAGAACGCCGCATGGTGTTTGGCCACGGGGTAATAACGCGGCCCGTAGGTGTTGATACCATAGAGTCCGGCGCCGGCAAGCTGCACTGCCAGCGCACGGGTGCTTAATGCCGCGGTGATAGCCGTGGTCGACGTCGCGGGAGTCACCCGAGAGTTCATCAGGTGGTCAAGATAAGCCTGGTAATTACCCACATCCAGGTAATCCTCCTGAGCGTATTGACGGGGCGGTTTGGCGTTATAGCGGTTGCCGATGGTGCGGGTTTCGGTGGCGAGGTTCATGGCGATTGGCTCCGGAGATGGTGAGACTGGAGAAGGCGGTGATACCACCCCTACACCCCATGCACCACGCGGGAAGCGGGACGTTCCTAAATTTCCGGACCTTTGCCCATACTCTTCTCCATCCTGGTGAATCGGCCAACAATCTGCGCCCGCAGCGCCTTTGTCTCATCCACCGAAATCCCCTGAACTTTGGTGCTGAGGTGAAGCACCGATCCTTTCTTCACCAACCCATGCTCAATCATGGCGTCCAGAAAAGGACCATCCTTGGGTCGATTGGCTACAGACTTGGCGATAAACAAATCTGCAGGATGCATACAGTATCCAATAATGCCACAGGTATTACTGCCCATCATCTTATAACAACGGGATTGCCAACCTTCTGGAGCTTTGGCTGTTTCCAGAGAAACGCCTTGGGCATACACGCCAAAACTCCCGTGAAAATATGAATCCTCACCCAACGTGCCATCGATGAGGTCCGCTTTTTCCTCATCGTTGTCAATGGGGATGATGTCGGCCTCCGTAGACAACGTAAAAACGCCAGGCCAAGACCGCGGCGGCTTGCCCGCTCTTTCCCGTAGCCAGGGAAGAATAGACTGGCTGCCGATCACCAGCACGGCGTTATCCCCCAGAATGGCTCCGGAAGCCCGGATCAGGTGTTCAAGCTGCTCTTCCGTCACGCCACTGTTCCTCGAATTCCCGCAATACTCCGGTGCGCTCCTTGACGGTGAGCACACCAGGAAAAGGGGAGCTACTGCGCATATCGATGGCGTGCTGGTCATTGGAGAGCATGAGGGTGTGGAGCGCATCCAAGCCGGCGTATGTCTGCAGTGCCGCATCCAGCAGAGTCACCCATTCGGCGAGCCAAACATCTTCCGGCCGCTCTTTGGAAAACTTTGCCGCCCAAGTCAGTGCCGCGCGGAGGTAGGGACTCTGGTCACCCGCCATCAATAGCTTGGCATGAATCGCACGAAACAGCGCAAGACTTTTTGCATCCTGCCGCATCATTAGCCCGTCCTCCTTTCTGCCCCACACCAGCCATATCAGCATCATCATAACAGAGGCTAATCGCAATTTTCCAACCGGTCGCTCCAGGTAAAACCGTTTACTCGCGGGAAGTAATGTGTGCGGATGGAAAAATACGGACCTTTCCAACACTCCAAAAAGTGGCCACGCCACGGTATCTCGCGCTTACTGCCAAGCCCTCGAAAACTCCTTGTCTGCAAAAGCCTCTGCCAGGCCGGTGATCTGCTTCAGGCGCAATACTTCATCGGGGTCCATACCGAGTTCCATGCCGATGCGTTCGTTTGTCCAGTTGTGCTTTTTCAGAGCCGTCACCAGTTTCGCCGAAAGTTCCACCTGGTGTGTGCCTCGGGCCATGTTGTGGCGCACGGTCGAGGTGATCCGGTCTTGTATGCTCTTGTTGAGTTTCACCACGGGCATATATCCGGCCAGGCTATCCCGTACCGTTTTGACAGTCTTGACGACATGGGTGCGATGGAATCCGTCCACCACCGTGTAATTTCCGGATTCGGGATCGTCGGCCACCACCACCGGCATGGTCATACCGTCCTTGGCGATGGACAGTTGCAACAAACGCATTTCCGGCGGTGCCACCTTGTTGGGGTTGTAATCATTACCCTGCACCGTGTCTACCGGCACCAACTGCATGCCCAGTGCAGGATGTGGAAGGTTGACGTGTTCGGCCGCCATGGCGACCAGGGCATTATAACGGGCAACACGGTCCTCAACCGCGGCACCAGACGCCGCGACAAGGGCGGACCGCAACTGCTCCATCAAACCACTTATGGGATCTGAACCTTGGGGGCCGCCGGTGGCCGGTACCTCAGCGGGCTGTTTCTTCCTAGCCATGATTAAAGCTCCTTCTCAAAGGTGATGTACTTTCCGCGCGTCTGGCCCGGCTTCCAGCCGTCTTCTGTCATCCACCCGGCAAACTTGGGCAGGGTCGTATGCCGGATCAACTTCCCCTGCGCCGCAGCAACCTCCTCAGCGGCCCGGTGCACCAGAGCCAGGTACAGTGCGTTGTCGGCTTCGTAGGGGGCCGCATACAGCCCATGCAGCTTGGCGGCCCCGTTTTTATGCAGGGTGATAACACCGCATCCAGCGGGCTTGTCGCCTTCTTTCGCCACGAGCCAGATGTCTCCCGGCTTGGTGGTAATGGGCGCGCCCAGGCGTGCGGGAATGACGGGATTGCTGATAAACCGCCCTGCCAGACTAATCAATGCCTGATAGTCAGGGCCGTCGTCGTGGATGAATTTGAGGATTTCAGTGCTCATGGGGTCGTACTCCCTGGTTATCTGGTGAATCGTCAGGCACACACTCCGTGCTGGCGTCATACCCCATGCACGGCGCGGGAAGCGGTCCTAAATAATACAGGCTTCACAAGTCCATGTACTTGGTGATCAGCGCCAGTTGCCGGTCCATCTCCCGGGTGGTTTGGGAGAACGACAACCCCTTGCACCAGTAGTCATTCTTGAGAATCACTTTGCAGACCCGCCGCCAGCTCGGAGCCTTTCTGGCCGCTTCCATTCTGGGATCGGCAAAATCATAGATACGGTCGACGTCAGGGTATTTGCCACTGCGGATATCCTTGCGCCAGACCTTGAGAAACTTGGCAATCTTTTTACGGTAGTGCTCGGCCAGATAGGGCGGCATGGTGGCCAGCAGGAACTTGGCATACCGCTTCCAGGTGTATCCATCGGGTAGCTGAATGCGAATATTGCCCATCACATTGCCCATCTCCTGTACATGACGCTGGCCGAAGTTCGCGCCGGCCACGCGATTCACCAGTTTGGTCCACACGTCAGGCTCCAGAATCTTGAACAGCCACAGGCCTTGCCGTTGGTCGTCACCAAACGGCTGACACAGACGCATATCGTGCAGGGAGAGCCCGGCCAAGTGCATCAGATCATAGACTTTGTTGTAGTCCCAACCAAACTTGCCGTTGGCCGTCCATATATCGTTCACAGACCAGTCATAGATCGGATAAGCATTATAGACATTGGGAGTAACCAGCGTCGTCCAGCCGAAATCCTCCCACCGGGTCTTTTTCTCGTTCACGATGGTGCGGAACCGGTTGAGGCTTTCATCGCTGCGAATGCCTACCATGCACGCCGTTTGCTCGCCACCGTGCTGCTCAGCGAACCACTCCCCAAAAGCGGGAACGAACTCCTCAAATTCCATCCCCCGCTTAAAAAACGGGAAGTAATTTTCGTCGGAAATGACTTTGGCATGGTCCGGCAGATCACGCACCCACAAATCTTTCGCGTCCGGATCCCAGCACATCCAGTGTGGCTGGATTTGGCTCACGGCATTGCGCAGATGGAGAGGCAGACAAACCCAATGCAAATTCACGTCCGGATTGTCCGCCACGCGCTGGATGTAATCGGCGGTGTGCTGATATTGCGCCTCCAGATCCAGAATCAGCACGTTGAGGGGCAAACAGTCTTTCTCGCGTGCCACCTCAAGCGCCAGATTCAGCATGACGCCGGAATCCTTGCCCGCCGAAAAAGAGAGGTAGACGTTGGAGAAGTCGTCGAATACCCGCTCCATCCGTTGCCGGGCGGCGGTGTATACATCAATGGAAAGGTAGGTTTTGCTCATGTTTTCTAAAATACCCTGTTG
>JAJYPA010000639.1 GCA_021795795.1 Pseudomonadota bacterium
CTACAAAAAATGCAGTCCGGTATTGATTGCATAAGAAACATCTGGCCTAGCGGCCTAGCCTTCCTGTCTATCGTAAAATCCGCTGCCTTGCTATCTGCTGGTAGCGATTTATTTTTAGCTGATTTAGTGGAATCTAGGAAAATAGCGAATAAAACCGCATCGTTCCTTATGACTTGGCACCTGTTGCTCCAGGAGGCCAACTGGTATTTGAATCATGTCCAGCCACAGGATGGGAAAAGGGCCGTGCGATGCCTACGCAAAGTGCAGAAATGCGGCGTTCCTTTTTTCTCGCGGTTGGCCGACATGGCTTTATTGAAAGTGAATGGTGGTTTTGAAAGTTCCCGACCAAAAAGAACGGCCGCAGTTTCTTCGGGTACAGGATAAGCGGTAGCTGCGCCACGATAGATTTATACTGCCCACAGGAGACCAGTGGGCGGGCAAACTGGATGACCAGGACGACGGCAAGAGAAACATCGGGGACACAAACTCTCCGACAACAGCGGTGCCAAGGCACGCTTCTACCATGCCGTCTGCGAGACGCATTTGTCGCGCATCATCCATGTCGACATGGCCGCACAGCAGTTTAACTACGACATCGACGAAAGCGCTCGGACGCTGGCGGAACGTATGGATGGCAAGTTCCTGCTCGTGAGCAATGCAGGATCTATCCCCCGAAGGAATCGTCGCGCGCTACAAATCTTTCGCCGATATCGAGCGGGGCTTCAAGGTGCTCAAATCCGAACTGGAGATCGGTCCGGTTTATCACCGGCTTCCTGAGCGGATACGGGCGCCCCCAACATACTCTGCGGGGACGTCGGTCTGGGTATAGAGTTCTAGCTGATCAAAAGGCTGGGAACCCACACCGATTTCGAGCGGTCTATAGCATAGGTTGCGGGTTCTCTGACCTCTTTTGGTGGTTATCTGTATTGATTGAAGTGAGGAGGAATACCATGAAGTGTGAACCGACGAAGAACTCAACTAAACGCAAAAAAATACCGGCTTTCGCAACAGCAGTCATTTTAGGCTCCGCCGCAGTGACGCTGGCCCACGCCACAACAAGCCCGGGCCGACCCGTTCGGCACCCTGTAGAAACCCCCATCATTCACATCTGGGTCAATGGCCATGCCATCCCCGCCTCAGCACAGAGCCGGGTGATCCATTTTCCGGGTGGGATAATGCGCATACAAACGGTCACCTGGGACAGCGGCATGCAACCCGGCAGGGTGCGGATTACCGATAACAGCCTTTCCACGGTGCGGGCACGCGCCATAGTGGAGAACGATCTGCAGCAAATGCGATCCATGCAGGTCTCCATGGATCGCGAAGTGGCACAAATGCAGCGCATGATGCAGCAGATGGCATTCAGTCCACTGACGATGCCACAGTTAGGTCTGCCCATGCAGGTCCTGATCCCCGCAGCGCCCCCAGCGGGTGTCCAGCGAACAGTATCTCCGACACTACCGGCAATAGGACCCCATGAGGCTCCGCCCCTGCCAATCACCGAGATGCCCGGACACCAGGTGCTCAGCGTACGCTGGAACCATAAGGCACCTACTCAGCAGGCCGCGCCCAAGGTCCCCGTTTGACCTCGGAAAGACACCCCAAGACCAGCCAGCGGAGTCTCAACACTGGCAGCGGACGATGGCCGCCCCTTCTCGGTCTCCTTACGACAACCAGGCGTCTGCCGCCGTGGGTCCGTTGCTCCTGCGGATCAGGCCCCACATGACGGGGCCATCTTTCTTGATCACCGGGCGTCGGGGAAGGATACAGTCGCGTACTTATCGAGTCGCCGTTCTGGCCATCCTGGCCGCCACCCTCACCTCCCCCGCCTTTGCCGGAATTGGAACAGCCCGACACTTTTCTGGACATACTGAATCCAGGCTGATGGATTTCGCCAGGCCCTCTGCACAAACGTCCATTCATGTACAGTATGCACCGCGTACCCTGTCACAATGCGATATGCAACACTTGCGGCAATTGGCGGCAGCAGGTGATCCTGCTGCCGCCAATGCGTTGGGAGATCGCTATTTTCATGGCAATAAAGGGGTCAAAAAGAATCGCCGGGAGGCGGTGCACTGGTTTCGCAAAGCTGCGCATGCGGGCAATGCCAAAGGTGCCTTCAACCTCGCTTTTGCCTATAACTTTGGCGAAGGTATCTCGCAGAATATTCCGAAGGCGGTGTACTGGTGGCGGCAATCTGCAAAAGACAGCCACCGGCATTAACGCCGCTTCTTCACGCTGCGCCACAAAAAGAATGGGGGGATGATGCAGTGCCCATTGCTTGTTTCATGACAAATGTCGAACGATCTGCCTGTATTCATTCCTTGATGATGCCTGATAGCTGTTGTCCTGTTACCCCTCCTATAGATAAGACGTGCTGCCCCTCCTGTTCAGTTTCAAATGGGCTGTTAAAAGTTTCAATCTCCCCCTTGAAATCATCTGAACCCGCACCCATAACTTGGTGTACCGGAATCCAGGCGTGCAGGCGCTTGGCTGGTGTTTATTGACGCATATTAAGGAGGTGTAAAATGGCAAAAGAAGTTTCACGGTCTGCGGTTAGGGATGTTCGCCAGGTAGAGCCTTTGGAAAGCCTCATGGAGACGGTATGGCCGGGTGTGTTCTCTCCATTCATTACCCGACAGGCCGCGCAACCCCATATCGCACATATCGATGTCCTTGACCACGACGACGCTTTTGTATTGAAGGCAGAGATTGCCGGTGTAGACAAGGAGAGGCTGGATGTCCAGGTACATGGGAATCAGGTCTACATCAGCGGCATCAAGGAAGAAGGCAGTGATCGGGAAGAAGGGAACTATATCTACCGGGAACGTCGTTACGGGGAGTTTTCGCGCACTGTGCAACTTCCTGCGGATGTTGACGGCGAAAAAACAAAAGCTATGTACAAAGACGGCGTTTTAGAGTTGACGCTGCCCAAAACAGAAGCGGCCAGACGCAAGAAGATTGCGATTTCCTGATCGTTTTTAGGATGAGGCTTCGTGCATTCGCACGAAGCCTCACGCCTCCCACCACTCTCTTGAAGTGGATGACAAAAAATGCCGGAAATGAGGTGTTTAGTACTGGAATTGATCCAGATGATTGGGTCTCTGAAGGCACTTAAAATGATCATAAAAATAATGCTGTTATCTGCCCTTGTTTTCTACTTATCCCATTCCGTCGAGGCAATAGCTCAGCCGTTGAATAATCTAGCGCACGATGCTGGGGAGATATACATGTGCAGAACCCCACAACAGGCCAGGGAACAGCATATCAATCCGGATTATCTCGTGCCCGGATGCCAGATCTATAGACCTTCAGCAAGTGCGCCGAATTTGCGGCCGAAAAAACAGGCCCCCCGGCGCGGATAAACAGATCACGGCTCTCGTACCTGATCGCGCGTTGAGTGGTACATAAAGGAGATGCACCATGAAAAAAATTCAGTGGAAAAAACCTCGCTACATCGTGTCTCTGGCTGTCGCTCTTGCACTGGGATTTGGGTTAGGGGCGACCGACTGGGTCTTTGGACAATCTGATCATGCAATAACGCCCCTGCCATCGCCCAAGCAAGCGGCTGCATCAGCACGGATGGTGCACATTGCAGACTTCACACCGATTGTGAAAAAGTATGGCAACGCTATCGTCAAAATAAGCGACTCTGCGACCAAAATAATCCACGGGCATCAGGGGTTTTTCAATCCATTTCCTCAGAACTCGCCGTTTTTTGGTTTCTTTCATGGACTGCCAAATTACACGCCCCCAGAAAAGGAAATGACTAAGGCACTCGGGTCGGGATTC
>JAJYPA010000138.1 GCA_021795795.1 Pseudomonadota bacterium
GATTCAACCGGAAGTCCGCGATATTCACCTTCCCGGAACAGCGCGGCGACCCCAGATTTCGGGTGTAGTACCGCTGTCAGCAGCAAATGGCCGGTGTTTTAATCATTTCAACTTCAATTTCGCCACCCTTCCGGTGACGCAAGGATGAGGGCTGAATGTCTAAACTTGACAAATATTCGACCGGAAAGTCAACGGTAACAATATACTCAACAGAGACCCCCAGACCATGAGTTCTGCCATGCACACAAGCGAGAGCCCCATGCGGCAGTAGAGGACGAACACAGGTGCGTATCCAATTCTTGAAACAGTCAATCTTTTCAATGGTCGCGGCATTACGAGCACATGAATCGAAAAGAGTATCTACCATAAAACTGCCCCCCGGAAATCTGGGCACAAACTATCTTGAAACAGCGAACGACGTAGCTTTTTCACGCACTCGCGGGAGATTATATTGGAGAATCGAAAGCGGCAGTGCTGATGCAGGTGTCGCTAACTTCCTTCCAGGCGGTACGGGCGCTGGAGGGCAGTGATGCCAACATCCTGATTGAGATTGGTGGGCTCGTTGCTCCCATGTTCAGTCTCGACTATCAGTTCGCCGTGCCCGACATCCTCTATTTATGAGGAGTTGGAGGTGCGGCACAGCTATCTAGTCGTCCTGAAAAACCCATTTTCTCAGCCTGCATTTTGCAGGCTGAACATTTTGTCGGCCAGCAACTGGTAGAAGTGTCAGTGGGCGGGTGACTCGTTACAAAGACGCATAGCAGCATTTCAGGATCAGTCTTCAGTCAGCATTCTCATACGTAATTTCTCATGGAGAGAGCTGATGACAATCAAACACTGCGCTGGTTGTGGCCAACCCTTCGAGCCCCGGCCTCAAGTTCCGAACCAGGCCTATTGTTCATTACCTTCGTGCCAACGTGCGCGACGCCAGCGCTGGCAGCATCACAAAATGCACTCCGACCCAGACTACCGAGACAACCAGATTCGCAACCAGCGGGCCTGGATGATGCGCCATCCGGAGTATTGGCGAAATTACCGGGGCGCTCATCCAGAAAGCGCCAAACAGGAGAAACCACCCCAACGCCTACAGAATGAACCCCCTCCAAACTTGAGGCTTGCAAAGATGGACGCGTCACCCGTCATGCTGCTGCACCCCGGCCTCTACAGAATCGACCTTTCTCCCACGCCAGGCAATGATTCTGGAGCCAATTGGGTCATCAAAATCATTCCCGCATGCCCTGATTGTCCTTGCAAAAAGGACGCGTGCAAAGATAGGACGTGATGGTCTTGTTGCTGCCCACCCATTACTTTTTACGTATGAAGCTCGTCAATTCCTATGGACGAGAGTGTTGAGCACGAGAATTGTGTGGATTCCACTAGCCATAACCGGCCGATGAAAAGGCAGACCCATGGGTACATACGACAATAACAAAGATGCACTCCAAGATGAACCCCGTAAGCCCCCGATGCTGCGTGCGGCCCAGTACGTCCGCATGTCCACCGAGCATCAGCAATATTCCACTGAAAACCAGTCCGACAAAATCCGGGAGTACGCCGCCCGACGCGGCATTGAGATTGTCCGCACCTATGCCGATGCCGGCAAAAGTGGCCTGCGCATCGATGGCCGCGTGTCTCTGCAGCAGTTGATCAAGGACGTCGAGAGCGGCTCGGCGGACTTCACCATCATCCTGGTCTACGACGTCAGCCGATGGGGTCGTTTTCAGGATGCCGACGAAAGTGCCTATTACGAATACCGGTGTCGGCGTGCCGGCATTCAGGTGGCCTACTGCGCAGAACAGTTTGAAAATGATGGCTCCCCGGTTTCCACCATCGTCAAGGGCGTCAAACGGGCCATGGCCGGCGAGTACAGCCGGGAATTATCGGCAAAGGTGTTCGCTGGGCAGTGCCGGCTGATTGAGCTGGGTTTTCGTCAAGGCGGCCCTGCCGGCTATGGGCTGCGCCGCGTGCTGATTGACCAGAACGGCTCAACGAAGACCGAACTGACCCGGGGTGAACACAAGAGCCTGCAGACTGACCGTGTCATCCTCATGCCCGGGCCGGAAGAGGAAATTCGCACCGTGAACCTGATGTACCGTTGGTTCATTGATGAGGGCTTGGTCGCCTCCGAGATCGCCGGACGGCTGAACGGGATGCGGGTACGTACCAACCTTGATCGCGAATGGACCCGCGCCACGGTGCATGAGGTGCTGACCAACGAAAAGTACATCGGCAACAACGTCTACAATCGGGTCTCGTTCAAGCTCAAAAAGCTTCGGGTCATCAACACGCCCGACATGTGGATCAAGAAGGAAGGGGCCTTTGAGCCCATCGTGCCGCCCGATGTGTTTTATACCGCCCAGGGCATCGTGCGGGCCCGGGCGCACCGATACACCAACGAAGAGTTGATCGAGCGCCTGCGAACCCTCTACCAGAACCGGGGATTTCTGTCCGGCCTGATCATCGACGAAACCGAGGGCATGCCCTCAACGTCGATCTACTCGCATAGGTTCGGCAGCCTGGTGCGCGCCTATCAAATGGTGGGATTCACGCCTGATCGCGATTACCGGTACCTGGAAACCAACAAGTTCCTGCGCCGCTTCCATCCCGAGATCGTCAACCAGACCGAAAGCCGGATCGCCAGTCTCGGGGGCGTCATCCGGCGCGATCCCGCCACGGACCTGCTGCGGGTCAATGATGAATTTAGCCTCTCCCTGGTGCTGGCGCGATGCCAGACCCCGGAGAGTGGCCACCAGCACTGGAAAGTGCGTTTCGATACCAGTTTGGCACCCGACATCACTGTGGCGGTTCGGCTGGATCAGGCCAATCAGGCTGCCCTGGATTACTACCTGTTGCCACGACTGGATTTCGGGCAGTCCCGCATCCGCCTCGCCGAGCGCAACCCTGTCGAGTTCGAGAGCTACCGCTTTGACAGCCTGGATTACCTGTACGGAATGGCGGAGCGCGCACGGTTAAGGAGAATCGCATGAGCGAAAAGATGGCACCGGGTGAGCTGCGGATGATCCCGATCGACCGCATCGATGTCCTCAATCCCCGAGAACGCAACAGGGAGGTGTTCGATGAGATTGTCGGCAACATCAAGGCGATCGGGCTGAAAAAGCCGATCACCGTGACCCCGCGTCCTGGGCCAGATGGTACCGAGCGCTACCTCCTGGTCTGTGGTGAAGGTCGCATGAAGGCATTCCGCTCGTTGGGCGAGAAGAGCATTCCGGCCCTGGTCGTGACGGTCAGTGATGAAAACGCCTACATCATGAGCTTGGCCGAAAACATCGCCCGCCGTCAGTACCGGCCGCTGGAACTGCTCGCTGGCATTGAGCAACTGCGCGACCAGGGCTACGACAAGAAAATCATCGCGCAAAAGACGGGCCTGACGGTTGAATACGTGCAGGGCATTCTGATACTCCTCAAAAACGGCGAGGAACGTCTGCTGGTTGCTGTGGAAAAGGGAAGAATCCCCCTGAATGCAGCGCTGACCATTGTCGGTGCGGGGGATGACGACAAGGCCATTCAAGCAGCACTCCAGAACGCCTATGAATCCGGCAACCTGCGCGGCAACCGCCTGCTCCAGGCCCGGCGCGTCATTGAGCGTCGGCAAACCTTGGGGCGGTCCGTGGCGCGGGGCACGCCCCGCAAGTTGCAGGACGTCACCACCTCCAGTCTGGTGAGGACCTACCAGAAGGAAGTGGAGCGTCAAAAACAGATGGTCAAAAAGGCAGAAATCGCCCAGCAGCGGCTCCTGTTTGTCGTTGGTGCCATGCGCGAGCTGCTCGCCGATGAAAACTTCACCACATTGCTGCGCGCCGAGGGCTTGGATACCTTGCCGAAATATCTCGCTGAGCGCGTCTGGTCGGGGGGGCGTGCCGCATGACCAAGGTGTCCCTTGGGTTCAATCTTGAGCCACTGACCGTGCCGGTCGACAAAATCCTGCAATCCCGCAAGACACCTATGGGTGTCGCCACGTCCAAGAAGTTCATGCAGATTCGCTCATCGATTGCCGAGATCGGGCTAATCGAACCGTTGTCGGTGGGGCCGGCGGATCCCCAAACCGGCCAGCACATCCTTCTCGACGGCCACATTCGGCTCATCGCGTTAAAAGAATTGAATTTCAGCGAGGTGCAGTGCCTGGTTGCCACCGATGACGAGAGTTACACGTACAACAGCCGAATCAACCGCCTGTCCACCATTCAGGAGCACTATATGATCCGGCGCGCGATCCAGCGCGGTGTCACGCCGGAACGGCTGGCCAAGGCGCTCAGCGTCGACACGCGCACGATCACGCGGAAGCTGACCTTACTGGAAGGGATCTGCCCGGAAGCGGCCGAACTGCTCAAGGACCGCCATTTCGCAACCGACATTTCCCGTGTGCTGCGCAAAATGAAACCGACGCGCCAGGTCGAATGCGTTGAGTTGATGGTTTCGGCCAACACGATCACCGTCGCCTATGCCGAGGCGATGCTGGTCGCGACCCCCACGGAAATGCTGGTTGAAGGGAAAAAACCCGCCAAGCTGACAGGTTTGACCCAGGAACAGATGGCAAAAATGGAGCGCGAGATGAGCAATCTGCAGGGTCAGTACAAGATGGTCGAGCAGACCTACGGCCAGGACGTCCTCAATCTGGTTCTGGCCAAGGGCTTCCTGGCCAAACTGCTGGAAAACGAATCAGTGGCCCGCTATCTGCGCCAGCGGCAGCCAGAAGTTATGTCGGAGTTTGAAGCTATTGTGCAGACGGTGTCGCTCGACCAATAACCTCTGCCTGTCGCTTGCCAGCGTTACTTCTTCTTGAGTAACTGGTCCAGCGTATCCACGCCTTCGCGCTTCAGTACGGTACCCAGTTGCGCATCGGACCGGTAGCCCTTGGCGAAATCATCACCGTATGTCTTGCGCAGGGTTTCTACTTTTGTGTCGCTGCATTTTTGGCGGATTTCGCCATTTTGATCTCGCATGCGGTGATCTAAACCTTTTTGGAAATGCTTTATTGCCATATCAACCTCCGTAATGTTTTACATTGTTCATTGGACACACCGGGAGCCTCGCTAGACAAGACGCAGGTTGGGTTTTGCACGTCCAGGACGAGTTTCCTGTGGCACGCCATTTTTCACCACATTGAGAACCAAGCCAAAGACCATTTCGTCGAGATCCTCGTCTGCAACATGCATCTCGGCAGCGATGTCAGACTTTGCCACCCCTTCAGTCCGCAGTGCAGCAAACACTTTGGCCAGAACCTGTGACGTCTCACGCGGCAAGCTTTCTGGTTCAGTTTTCCTGTAGCCACGTTGGCTGATCTGCATGAAAAGTTCACGGTATTGCCATTCGGTCAGCAACTCAAGCTTGTGCATCCGGTACGTCAGTGCCGAAATGGATACGCCCCATATTTTTTTTAGTTGAAGCAGTGCATCAATCGAAATGAAATTCGGTGCGTAACCAAGAACACTGCTGCGTGGCATCAGAAATGCCGACGCAAAGTCGTTGGCCGCTCTTTCAATTTCTTGGCCCCCATTGGGAGAACCATGGCGGTGGAGCACGAGATGCCCAAGTTCGTGTGCTGCATCAAACCGGCTGCGCTCACTATTTTTTAGCGTATTCAGAAAAACGAATGGTTTCTGTTCACGCCACATGGAGAATGCATCGACCTCTGCTGCATCAATGGCCAGGGAGAAAACCCGAACGCCATTGGCTTCAAGTAGGTGGATCATATTCTTGATTGGCAACTCGCCAATGCCCCAATGTCGACGCAAACTGGCTGCCGCCGCTTCTGGCTCCGAATCTCGTAGATCCGGCAGCGTGGGGGTAGGAAGTTCAAAGCGCTTTTCTATGGCGTGGTTGAGTGTCACCGTGAGTGCCCCAGAAAAAAGAGCCATATCACGCTGTGCAGCCGACATTTTGGAAAGCGAACGGAAGCTCGCAGCCCCGGTGTCTATGGTTTGGATCTCTTCCTCTTGATGGAAAAAGCTCAACGGAAACCGCAATGCCGTTGCAATGCGCTGAATCGTTTCATCAGAGGGATTGAACTCCCTCTTCTCAAAACCAGAGACAGATCGCATTTCCACGCCAATGGCCTCAGCCAGGCGTGTCATTGTGAACCCTCGCCGCTTTCTGGCGAAGGTCAGTCGTGTGGGATTAAACATGGCCCCGGGCCGTCAAGCGCGGCGAATCAAAGGAATATCGATATCCGGCAAATTCGGCAAGGCAGGCACCGGAATCGCCGTTGTGGGGTCAAATGGCAGCGCGCTCAGAATAATTCGCTCACTCCAACCGTCTACCTTGCCCGAATAACTAGACGGAAGAGAAAGCTCAAAACGGACCTCTTTTTTCCCCTGATCGTAGTGCTGCAGCAAAATCCAAGTCACCCGGCCATTATGAGACGTTTCAAGAATCTCGAATTCCGAGAAAGCCTCAAACAGCGAACTCTGATATTGATTTACCTCAATTGCACTTTGTGTGCGCGGTCCTTTGGGAGACTTGGTCATCGGGTTGGCCTGTGCAATGCCGGTGCTCTCATCGCCAGTTGCTACCGCAATTGCCAAGTTTTCTGTTGGATTCACAGCCAAGGGGTAATTGCCCTCATCCGACCGCGTCCAGTGTTTAGGGATCAATTTTTCCCGCAACACTCGAACAGTACGAGCCCATGTAGTGAAACCTGCAAACAGGGGCGGATCATTGAGAGTACACTCGCTGCGTGCAAGCATCCCTTGCATAACTGGTTCCTGCAGGTCCATCTGATCGAGGCCCAACTGCTTCAAGCGAGCTGTGACATCCGAGTTTTCAACGCGTATGATCTGGTGCATAACGACCTCCCTAGGTTACTTCCGGTAATTCTACCACAAACGCGGTGGAAAAAGCGGAAGTAATTTCTGACCCCACGTGTCCGGACTGGACTTGAGAAATCCGGCTGGTGTCATCGCCACCTGTCAATTTGTAGCCACCTCAAGATCATAGCCATTCTTCGCGGCTGAAAAAACAACATACAAGTGCCCCATGGATGATGCGCTATTGAGGTTGCTTTACGTATATGTAAGTATATGCAACAATGCACCTCATGGAAAATGAACAGTCAATAATTGACCGGCTATCTACAGCCGAAGTCGCTCGTATGGCAGGTGTGCATAAAGATACGTTGCTGCGTTGGCTCAAGGCTGGACATGTATCTGAGCCGGGACGTGATAGACATGGGTGGCGGTATTTCACCGCATCCGAGGCAAATGCGATAGTAGGATTTGCCCAAGCCGCCGACGAGACAGAGGTTGCCGAACAGCCAAAATTAATCGTTACCGAAACGCGTGCGCCATACTTGGGCAACTTGGCTGCCATCAATTGGGATTTTAACGGTGCAAAGACAAGCTACCTTACACATGGGTTGCATCCATATCCTGCAAAGTTCATCCCACAGATTCCTAACGCTCTTATTCAGGAGTTGTCTGGGGTTGGTGACGTAGTCGGTGACATTTTCTGCGGTAGCGGTACGACACTCGTCGAAGCACTTACCTTAAAGCGTCATGCCGTTGGTATCGACGCGAATCCGCTTGCTTGCATGATTTCTAAGGCCAAGACGGGTGCAATATCTGAAACGGATACGTCAGGTTTGCTTACCCTTGCACAACGTGCAAAAGCTTTGAGTGACACGTTGTCGTCGCGTGAAGAGAACGATCTTTTTCCCAATGAAAAGTTCTATTCTAAGCAATGGCGGCCTCAATTTGAAAAGCTCAACTTCTGGTTTGACCCCCACATTATTGAAGAACTCGCGGAATCGCTTTCATGGTGCCGTGATTTACCAAGCAAGTCTGCTCAGACTCTTGCGCTCACTGCCTTCTCCGCGATCGTGGTCACGGTATCAAAGCAAGACTCTGATACTCGATACGTTAGACGTGAAAAAAACATCCCCCCGGGTGAGACACTCCGACGTTTTGCAAGATCGATTGAGCAGGTCACACGAGCTGCTGTTGAGTATTCGGAGCTAGTTGAGCCTAGATTTGACTGTCAAGTTGTAGAGGGTAACTTACTGGAACTGCCAGACATTCCCCACCTAGATCTGATGGTCTGCTCCCCGCCATATCCCAACGCATACAGCTATCACCTATATCACATGACGCGAATGATTTGGCTTGGAATGGATCAGCCCCTATTTAAAAAGCAAGAAATTGGAAGTCACCGAAAATACAGCAGCAATGGGAAAAACGGAGCTACTGCAGAAACATTCAAAACAGAGTTCACCGCGATTCTCGGATGGCTCTCTAGCCGCCTCAAGCATGATGGCTACGCTTGCTTTGTGGTGGGCGACTCGACTCTGAAAGGTCAGAGAATCAACAACGCTGATCTAATAAGCGAAGCGGGAAATGCTGCTGGCTTTCGTGAGGTAATGCGAATTGACAGGACGATGCAATCATCCAAAAAATCATTTAATCCCGCGATTGGCAAAATCAAAACCGAAAATATTTTGATACTTCAGAACACTCAAGGCACTTTGTGAGCACATTACGCATACGAATTAAGCCTTATATACAGCCATTTGAACGCATACTGGCCTTGCGTGAGTTACATGCATTGTCTGCAGATGTACCTCGCCCATTTAATCAGCCGGAAGACTGCGCTACAGAATTCGAAGTCAACTCGTCACTCTCTGCCGCGCAACTCGCTCAACGTTTAGCGTATTGGGAAACTGTCGATCAGGCAGACTCTTCAACAATAACCACTCAGTCGCTTCGCGAATCAACAACAAACCTTGTTCGGAACGGCGTTGCGATTGATACGCTGCGTCACCAGCTTCCCTTTTCTGGTGAAGTGCCATTACCGAATCGACGTTGTCTTCGCTACGGTACCCATGGCGTGCATGAATACCGCGGGAAGTTCTTCCCTCAATTGGTTCGTTCACTGATTAATATATCTGGCACGCAACCAGGGTCTATTGTTGCAGACCCAATGAGCGGAAGCGGAACTACTGTCGTCGAATCGATTTTGGCAAACTGCGTTGGGCGTGGCCTCGACATGAATCCTCTTTCAGTGTTCATGGGCAACGCCAAGGCGAAATTGCTGTCGGCCAACGCGGATAGCATTGCCTACAGCTATGAGACAATCAGGAAGCAGATAATGGCTGTCGAGAGCCGAAAAACGAAGCGTCTCGAATATTTTGATACCCTTCCAGATACGGACAAGACTTATCTCTCATCTTGGTTTTCTCCGGATGTGCTGTCTGGACTTGATGATATTAGTATGGCAATTCGACGCGTCGGTGATGAATGTGCTCGGGACCTAATGCAAGTTTCTCTAAGCAACATCATTCGTAGCGTTTCGTGGCAGAAGGACGACGATTTGCGCGTTCGTAAAGACATTCGATTAGATGTTGATATTGACCCAAAACGTGAGTTCTTGGAGGAGTTGGGGCGCTCTGTTCGCGCGGTTCTAGCCTTCCTTTTTCAGAACGGTCCTGTCGCACGGCCGAATTTCGAAATCATCGAAGGTGATGCACGCGCGTGTGCAAAAGCTTGGGGATGTAATTCGGTAGATGTCGTCATCACATCGCCGCCATACGCAACCGCTCTCCCATACTTAGATACTGATCGTTTGAGTCTCTGCTATCTCGGGTTACTACCGCGACCGGAGCACCGTCGTCGCGATCAACAAATGATTGGAAATCGGGAGGTGTCAGAGGGCTTGCGGCGTGGATATCTTGATCGATTCGAATCTTCCGGCGAATTACTCCCTACCTCAGTCAGAGACCTTATAAGGCGAATTGACTCATTGAATGCGGGAGGCAGTGTCGGCTTCCGACGTCGTAATCTACCGGCGCTTCTCTCAAAATATTTCTTCGACATGACCGAAGTATTGCAGGGTATATACCATACTCTCAAGCCAGGTCGATTTGCGTTTGTCGTTGTTGGAAACAACCACACAATTGCAGGAGGTCATCGTGTCGATATTGAGACTGCTGGTTTGCTGCAAGACGTCGCTCGATTGATTGGATTCAATGTGGCAGAGTCTTTATCAATGGACATGCTCGTTTCTCGGGATATTTTTAAGAAGAACGCAATGTCGTCCGAGGAAATTCTGTCAATCTGTAAGCCTGTTTAGATGTAGCCCCATTTTCTAGTCGAGTTACGAACGGCATTCACACACTGGGCAAGGTATTGGCCGTGACGTGCTGAGCCTTGGGGAATGATTTCGACGTAATACGTAAATCCAGACTGGCCATCGCTGCGTTCCATGTAAAGAATATCCCCGATGTTGCCGGCGCTGCGCAGTTGCTCGCTTCGCAATCTGAAATCATGTTTGGCAGGCCATGTCATCATATTCACATCGACGAGGTCCGTGCCAATTCGCATCTTTACCCCAAAACGGTCCATCTTGCCTTTATTCGCGGGATCGACAGTGAACAGGTTTGGCCAACCCCAAAAGTCTGCATCCGCGTCACGAGCTGCTAATGGAATGAAAATCTCCGGCGATCGTCTTGATGTTCCTTTGGTGGTTTGACCAACGCCAACATCCGTTTTTTGCAATGTCATCAAGAACACCTGATTGTTGCCAGGCTGAGCGGCTGCCGGTGGCAATAACTCCACAACGACATCTTCCTCTTCATCGGCCAAGCCGGCACTGACATCAATCTCTGGTAGCTCATCTTCTATCCCGATACCATCCTCAGTGTCAGGCAATGCGCCTTTGACCTTGGGTAGAGGAAATAGGCGTTTAAGACGCGGGCGCAATTCTTTCTGACTCGTCGCGTCGCTCTTAACTTGCAGTGAAGACCGAGGCGGTCGCGAGAGCGCGAGAACACCACTTTCGACCAGCTCATCTATTGTCTCCAGACTGGTGACCAAAGTCATGCCTGCTCGTTGTTCTGCAAACCAACTATCAATCGCGGCGGCGATTTGTGAAAGATGTTGGGGCGGATCGCCATCACGGGTATCTAACGCGATGCCCGCTTCAACGTGAAGTGCCAAGCCGGATGCGGTAAGGTTAGCTGATCCAACAAACGCGGCTTGAGAACCGTCAGGACGTTTTATGTGGTATGTCTTAGGGTGGAAAAACGCACCACCGAAGCTAACTATGCCCAATTGCGCGTGATCACGCGGAATGCCTAAGGCGTCAACAAGGCCAATCACATCTTTTTTTAACGTGCTGGCATCGTTCGAGCCAATCAAGACATTAGTGGGGTTATCGTTCTGCTTGCATTGGTCCAACGCTGGAATAAGCAACCCGATGCCGTCAAGTGAGAAAAACCCCGTTTGAAAGCGAAGCTCTGATACGCCCTCGTTGAGAATCCCTTCAAACCAGCTCGCGAGAGCATGGGATGGGTTCCGGCTCCCCGAATCAAGATATTTCAAACTACCTCTCCCGGACTGGTTTTATTAGAAACTTAAAACGTTCCCCGTCGACGCTAAAATCCCGCAAGTAACTCTGGGACTTACAAACGCTATTTAGGATTGTACGTTGCTGCTAAAAATGGCACAACGTCGCCACCCGGCTCATAGCTGCCTGCTCCAGGTACCACCACTGAAACTCCTCTGCAATCAGTGTCCTGCGCAAGTTCCTCGCAGGAGGCAAATTGCACAAAACAACAGGAACTGGGGAGAAATAGTCAAACTGCCGTCTTGACAGCGCTGATGCTGAACGCCACATTCGCCAGCGTGGCATCGGGCGTTGCAGGTGCCGTGAGGGTCAGCACATCCCCCACAACGAAATTTGTCTGACTCGCCGCTGTCAGCGTCACGGCGCCATTTGGTGCGATAGCGATGGTCCCGAAGGCTGTCCCGTTTTTGGCAAGGGTGAAGGTGGCAGTGCTGGTGGCCGCTGTGCCCTCCGACGCCACGGTGCCGGCAAGCCATGCCGGAATGTAGAAGCTACCGGTCGCAATGTATCGCAGCACCGACTGACTTGCGGATAGGATTCCAGCAGCAGATGCCTGGATCGTGAAGGGCACCTGGCTACCCAGCCCTGTCACCGTATAGGGGAAAGCCGTACAGGTGGAAATATCCTCCAGCCCTGACCCATACAGATTGAAACTCTGGAATTTGAAATACACCACCTGCCCGATGAGGCTCGTGTTGGTGGGCAGCGTGAATTTGAATACATTGGCGTTTGCAAGCAAAGCAAACTGGGTGCCTGACCCATGAGCAGCCGGTGCGCTTCCATATAGACCGCGATACAGGCCGGTGAGGTTGTAGTTGTTGGCGGTGGTGAGCGCCTCATTCTGGTAGGCCAGCAGTTCCCCATCCACGTAGCAGAGGGACAACCCTTGCGCTGCGCCGCCGATGGGCACGGGCTGCAACACCCCGTTAGATTCTGTGAGATCCACCGCCAGGATGTCGGTGTTGTCAGGATTGGCTCCGCTGTAGGCTGCCAACGGTGCTGTGAGCGCTCCCTGGGCGCCCTGGCCGCTGAGGGTGCCGATTTTTGCGTAACTGGTGCCATCGGTGGAAGCCCAGACAGCGCATCCACCCCAAGTGGCGGCGGGACCCGATGCCACCATCCAGATCTGGGGGCCCGCGGCGCCACAGAGTATCGCCGGTGGCTCAAAAATCACCGGCGCATTGATAGTCCCCGGCGCAATCAGGGAATTCGGTATGTAACCAGAACTGGCCTGCTGCGGGTAGGCCACGGACCAGCCCACGCCGGGCAGGTACTCTTCGGCCACGACTCTCAAAGTCCCATCGGTTTGCTCTTCGATGGATTGCACCCGTACCAGTTTCCCATCGAGCCCCATGTTGGCGCTGGTGAGGGAGACGATATCCATGGGTTCGATCAGCACCTGGGCCCAACTCACTGAAAACTCATACTGGTTCCTGATATAGAGTTGCCGATTCTTGATGAGTTCCAGACACATGGTGGCCATGGAGGCATTGGCAATGAAATGCGCTGTGATGGGGGGAGCCAGACGCACCCCCGAGGGCAGTAGTTGTCCCAGGGTATCGATGCTGGCCTGATCCTTGGTCTCGATGGTGTTGGCGTTGTAGTCGTAGGCTCGATCCTTGATCTCGATCTTCCAGTCATTGAAAGCATCCAGGGGGTCGGAGCGGCTGATCTTGAGGTAGTCTCCGTGTCCGGTATCCACGAAGTCGTCATCGGTGAGGAAGACCTTGATCTGGGTGTTGGCACTGTAGTTCACGCCATATCCCGAAAAACTCATATCGCCATAGGGGATGAACCTGAGCACGCCATCGGCCCAGAAGGCCGCGGTATTGGTGGCCTGCAGCCATTCCTTGAGGGAATCGATGGCCGGGCGGCGCTGGTTCATGAAGAGGCTGAATCCGATGCCCAGTGCTCCCACATATTTCTGGTAACTGTTCTGGGCCAGCACGAGGCTGTTCAGATCGATCTTTGATTTCGGGAATCCGGCTCCGTACAGGGGGTTGGTCAGAAAGTCGTAGATGACCTGTGCTGGATCGGCATCCGGGGTGCTGGCCGTGCAGGTGCTGTTGAGGTTGCCGAAACACTCGAGCCACATCACGGGGAGATCGGGTGATGAACCCAGATCGAGATTGGCGATGGCCATGTAGGCCGTACCAGGATAATTCATCGCCTGATCAGGGTGGACGGAGGTGAGATAGGGCCAGGGCGCTTGACCGGGATTGCCTTCCAGCAGGGCTGCCCCCAGATTGGCGAGATTGGTCACTCCCTTGTTGAGCCAGACGGTGCCTGATCCTGCACTGGATGGGGTGGTCCCATAAATCGTGGCAACCCCATAGGCTGTTTGCAGATCAGTGAAGAGTGCGCTGTTCACTCCGCTGGACTGAATCCCGTAGTTCGTAAAAATCAGGTTGGCCACGGCAGGTGTTACCACGCCTTCGCCCAGGCCCACGATCACGGAGGCGGAGTAGGTACTCTGACCGTTGCCTTTGCCGCCCCCTTTGCCGCCGCCTTTGCCACCCACGGGGTGCTTGGCGAAGTCTCCGTACCAGAGCAGGTTGCCGCTGACTTTCTGGGCGCCATAGAGGATGGGAATGGGCAGTCCCGTAGCGGAAGTCTGGACATCGAGTTGGGTGTAATTGGGCTGAGTGGTATTGCTGGCTGCTGGATGTCCCAATAGTCCGCCCATCATTTACTCCCTGGGGTGAAGGAACGAAAGGGCCGATCCTTGAGGGGGGAGAGGCTCCAATCCCCCCACACCACGGCATGTTCCTGGGCGTGGGCGTGGATGACGGTGTTGCCTTTGATCACGATGGCGGAATGGCTGAAGGTGCGGCCATAGCGAAAGAGCAGGAAATCTCCCGGTTCCGGGGGCGTAAAAATCTCCCGTGCGTAGGGAAGGATGGTTTGCAGGTAGCGCTCATCGCTGCGATGCAGGTGCCAGTCGGGGGGATAGGGGCGGGGATCGATGAAGGGAATGACGCCGGCGGTACTGTAGACACGCGCGAGGAACATGGCGCAATCCACGCCATGGCCTTTGACATCGGCGCAGTGGTGATAGGGGGTGCCGACCCAACTTTGGGCTTCGAGCACGGTGGCTTGTCGTTGATCAGGGGTCATAGGGCGATGGTGGGGGTTGGAATGAAAGGATAAGAACGGTTATTGGCCGTATTATTGAAGCGGTTCTTGCAGGTGGCGAAGGTCTTGTCACAGCCGGGGTAGGCGAAGAACGAATCTCCGGTCAGCGGCATCCAGGGTAGGGGCAGATGAAGCATCAACTGGCTGCCGGTGGCGAGTTTGATGGTGCGCGAGAGTCCGGTATTGGGACCGGAGGTGAAAGTGATGGTGCCCTGCCAGTAATAACCGGAGGTGGCGCCGTTCCAGTTGAGGGTGTTGAGCGTGGAGCCAGCCCCCACCTGTCCGATTACCTGATAGGCCGCCTTAGCGAGGGTGCATCCCGAATCGAACAGGGTGTGCAGGCAGGAAGTCTGCCAACTGTTGCGCGGCATGGGTTGATTGAGCAGGGAGAGGTAACTTTTGACCTTCAGCTGGCACTGGGTGGTGGTGAGGGAGTCGATGGTGGAGACGATGCCATCGAACAGAATGACGGAACCCACCGGGGTGCTGTTCCAGTCCGGGGCAAACACCCGTTCGCGGCGGATTTCAGCGTGATCGAGCAGTCCGTTGGCGATTTCATCGAACCAGGGGCGTCCATCGATGAGCAGATTGCGGGTGGCGCTGAGGCTGATGGCCTGTTCATTTACCGTGAGACCCACGGACTTTTTGAATTGCAGGCCTTCGATGGCGAGAGAATAGGGGTCATAGTAGGTGTTGTTCCACCAGACGGGGCGATCGACATTGGTGAAGGTCAGTGTTTGTCCGGTGCGGGCGAGGGTGAGGGTAAAGAGATCGGCCATGACGAACTGGCGGGTGGCGAGCAGGGTGGCGAGGGCATTGGCCCCCATTCCCACCCCTGTGACCACCGCCTGAGAAGGTATGGATCCGGTGCTCACTGCAAAAATCCTCGCCAATCCTGTTGCAACAAGGGTGGCTTGCCCGGCAATGGTCCCGTGGTGACCTGCCTGACTGACCCCGGTGAGGGCCGCTTCCCCTTGAATGGTGCCGGAGGAGGATTTCAGCGCAAGGCTCGGTCCATTCAGGGTGGAGTGCGCCTGAATGTTGCCGGTGGCCGAGATCGAGGCTACACCTGCTCCGAGCAGGAGAGCGCGTCCGGACACCAGACCGTGAGCCCCCGAGAGGCTCACGGCGCTGAGGGTGGCTTGGCTGGTCAGGGTTCCTCGTGATCGGGCGATTTCAGAACCGATGCCGGATAGGAGTGCTGTACCCTGGGCACTGCCGGTAGCGGATCCGGTAGCAGAGGCGCCGAACGGGAAGACGAGGCTATTGCCGAGAGGGGGTGAATATCCGCCGGCAATGAAGTTGAAATTTGTAGAATTGCCGGGGGGTGGGGTATAGAGGGTCATTTCAAACGGGAGTTACATCATCCCAAACCAGGGCGTTGAAGTTCGAGGGGTCGAGGGCCAGCGCCAGAATGGAACTGCGCCCCAGGGCGGGCAGAGTGAAAGTTCCGGTATTGGGCGCTGAGGTGGTTTCATACAGGAGTTCTCCGGTGATGCGATCGTAGGTTCGAACGATTTTGCCGGAAACGGCCACGCCAGATTCCTGGGTGACTCCTGAGACTTGGGTGTTGGCTCCTGCAGGTGAAAAGACTTTTGACTGATTTCCGAACCAGGCGCCGTTGGCGGAGGGCATGATGGAAATTTGATTCGGGCCGTTCGAGCCAGAAGATTCGCTTGAAGTGACCTGATATCCGGTATTGACGGTTGATGAGGGGGATGTGGCCTCGAGGCTGACAAACCCCTGGGGGACAGGATAGGCGAAGGGACCAGAAAACGTTGCCCGTACGGTTTGAGGGGGATTGGTCGATGGCCCACCGAAAGCCGCGTACAGGCCAACAGGCTGATTCATCGATGAGAAACTGATACCCCCCACACCG
>JAJYPA010000640.1 GCA_021795795.1 Pseudomonadota bacterium
CCGTCTACCTGTTGCCGCCAATAAGCCGCTTTCTCGTCCTGAGTCATGTCCATCCCTCCTCACTGAATGCGGATCAGGATCGGCCAGGTCAGAAAATTTTGGAAGGTGGGTTGCTTAGACGATTACGCACACCAGATGAGCTTGCTGGACGAAATCCTCAACCCGCGGTAAGAATATGGCCAGGGAATGGGCGGTGATGCAGCGTAACCAGACGTTCCTGTCTAGCTTGACTACTGACTACAAGAACCAGCGGCTGAAAAGACTATAATGGTGAAGCTAACAAGAAACTATCGCCCATGAACCATATGAGATATGCGTCTCTCTGCGTCCGAAATAGTCTCGATCCGACCGACCGACAACATATGACGGTCAAAGATGTTCTTGTGCTTGATATATGCTTGATGATAGAAGTTACGGATGATGAACATACCAAATGAGTTGGGTGCAAGTGGACCTGCCACCGGGATACGACAGTTCTCATATTGACCCAGTGTCATGTGCGCAGCTGGATGGTTCACATCTGATCTCTGAGCAGGAGAATAATCAAAACGAATTGGAAATCGTATCAGGCGCCGAGCGATAATATCCCCGTAGAGTTCATCTCGCTCATAGAGTTCCGGTGCCTCTTCTATGGTAGGCAACACTGGGCTCGGAAAATAAGCGAGACGATGCTGTAACAATGTGCCAGAACAGTCAAAGTGATACTGAAAGATTAGAAGCCCGCCATCGACAAGCTTTATGTTATAATTGTTGTTTAGCTCAATGTCGCGATAGATGTCGTCGTAAGGTATATCGTGCAATGAAATACTATTATTTTGTCGAAGGCCGATTAAAATTGATCCATTAGTGGCCTTTCTCATTGATGGATAAAACTGTTTGACCGAGATGCTTGCAGAAACTAGACGATTGATGAACTCTTCAATCTGCTGACGAATTCCGTCGGGACTCATCTTTTAGTTGTCTTTTTGAGACATTCAAGCTCAAGGATCAATTGATCCGGATCAATGTCACCTCTCTCAACTGCCCGCAGTAACTGCTCGCGTTGTAGCTTGAGGTTTTGCCGATGGGATCGGTCTTTCCCCTGCAACTCCTTATTGATCACACGTAGCTGCTTTTTCTCCTCCTCGGTTGGATATCGGAATCGAAGTTTATAGTCATTACCTTGCAAAGAATTCCATTCCTGCATAAGCAGATCCATGTTAGGACCGATTCCAAGAATCCGCACCCATGCCTTTGATCGCGTAATAGCAGTGAATAGACGGTTTCGTGCGAGAGCAGTTGCTGTTTTGTCCCATCCAGATGCACAGTCCTGTGCATTCATGATGTAGATCATGCCGGCTTCATTACCTTTAGCCCGGAAAATACCAGTAAAAGTCACAGAACCGACTTGGGTAAAAATGTCTGCAGAATTGCTAACACCAGCAAGCTCGTTATTGATGCCTTGAGCAAGAAGCTGCTGACGTATTGGACCGACCTCTCTTGTAGTAGTAAGGGGGTTTGGGTTAATTACTACAATATCCTCGGGTCTCAACTCTTCTTCCCGGATATCATTCTGAATAGCTTTCAAGAGCCACGCTGTCTGTTCGGAGGCTCCTTGAAACTTATGAAACTGAATAATATCTTGGAGTTCAGAATGGTTCTCCAAGAATTCTGGCGATGTATCTGGCGTACGGGCTAACGTGACTTGTTGTCCTGCCGCTAGTTCGCCTTCTTCTACAATGTACCCAACGTCGGTCCAAAGGGTGTCCTGATCAAAAATCTGTACAAGGCCTCGCTGGCGGTAGATGCCAAAACCTAGTGCGTGGGCGGTTGCTAACAATGGGCGAGAGTTCCTGTAACACTTCTCTAGGATGATGTCTTGGCGCGGTCCGCCGTCGTCCTTGTTCAATAGGACAAGTGGCCTTCCATCGGGGGCACTGCCAAAGAGTTCCTCCGGTGGCAGAACTGAGGAACCAGTAAGGGACTGAAGCTCATCATATGCGTAAACGAGTCTACCTGGTGGCGATAACGATTGATAGCAAAGACGCAGAAATTCGGCAGGTAGATCCTGAGCCTCATCAATAAGCATCAGATCGTAAAGAGACACTGGTTGCGTTGTAGCATTTAGCGCTTCTGCACAAATACCAGAGAATTCTTTTCCCTCTCCAAATTTACGCTTTGCTAAAGCATAGTCATAAAACGGAACGCCATTCGTTCGACAAAACTTGTGGTAAATACCATCTCGCTCTTTATCCCCAGGACCGCCCCAAGCGTTGATAATATCTATACGATCCCAATCTGGTTCAGCCCCGGTTTGTTCAATTGTGAAATTATTAATTAGACGCCGAAATTGTTCTTTTAGTGAGCGAGTGTTGAACGTGACAGCGATGTTCCAAGTTGGGTTTTGGGCATGGAGATATGCCACTTTCAACGCCAAGACAATCGTTTTTCCGGAACCTGCAAGCCCGCGAATTCGTTGAACACCTTCAACTGTTTCGATGACCGCCTGTGACTGGTGCTGGTCAAGGTTAGCGATTGATTCCTCGACCCGTTTTAGCTTCGCACCACGAGAATCAGCTTTTTTAGGTTCGCGCCTCTGCTTTCCAGCGCGAATTGATGTGACGACCTGGATGGCAGCTACTAAGTTTTTATAGACAACTTCCGACGCCGCCCATGTGAAGCATTTGACTTGACTTAAAAGGTGCGCCCGATTGACCAGGAAATAAGGTGGTTCCGTGTTGGGTAGAAGCTGCTTTGCTGGTGCATAAGTGATGACATTAATATCAAACTGAAGCGCACGTCCAGTCTTGAGCCCAGCGTGGGGCTTAAGTCGGACTTCGAGCATTGATGCGATGTCGTCTTGCCGAGATTTGAAGTTGCTCAGTTCCGTTCCCTCGACCAGATCGAAGGCAACAAGACCGTACGTCGGAGATACCAAAAGCGCATCCAGTTTCAGCGGCCCCGAAGGTGAACCGATCACAGGGTATCCGAGATACAAGTATCCCTCGGCGGCTTCATCGACCAATAATTCTTCGGCAAGCAGCTTAGAGGAGATGGGCTTCTCCTGTGCTGACCCCCAAACGACTTCAATCATGCAGAATTCCTTTGAGCATTATCCCAGGTTCTGTGATTCAAAGGGTTGAATGTGTTCTTCCCTTTCATCTTTGGGCCAATATACAGGTGTCTCAGTAGCGAAGAAAGGAGCTCCAAGCTCTAGCCCGCACAAACCCCGCCCTGTTGGCAGTCTCAGTCGCGTAGGTGCGGCCTTCCAAGAACATCCAGGCGTGTAATGTTTCGTATTTTTATCAGGTGGTTAGTCGGTTGATGGTGATCGCCGAACGACCGCAATCAGTCTGGACCGGCCCTTAATCAGAAAATCTCCACAGGTACCCTTTGACATAAGGGATACACAGATAGCGAAAGCATTCTCATTCCTACCAGACGGCTTCTGCACGCTCTCCTCACCAAGTTCCGACTTCAAACTCAAGGCAAGGCAAGGCAAGGCAAGGGCAGATTATTTAGGTTTTTGGCCTACGAGTCCATGGGTTTTCAACCAGATTATGCATATAGCCGAAAATCATAGTGCAATTCAAGCGGCCAAGCCACCCGCTACGTGACCGACTGACATCGGGAGACCGCATTGACAGACCGTGCCGCTGCATTGCCGCGCAATCATTGACAACCAGTTTTCTTAAGTGGAAACTAGTTGTCAATATGTGGGCGGTCCTATCACTAACGTCCTCTGACTGAGAGAATAATGCGAATTTTGGAAAAGGTCCTTATGAA
>JAJYPA010000641.1 GCA_021795795.1 Pseudomonadota bacterium
TCCACCGTGGCGACTGGCAGGCCGTTCAGGAACAAACCGAGGTCGATGCTGTTCTCGTTGTGCAGGGAATAATGCAACTGCCTCACCACCCGCAGTCGGTTTGCAGCGTAACGGGCGAGGATGTCTTCATTGATGGCCAGCGCCGGTTTGAACTGCGCGAGTATCAACGGTGTTTTCAGGCCCAGCAGTTCAATGCCATGGCGCAGCACATCCAGCGTGCCGCGCTGGTCGAGTTGATCACGCAGGCGCGTCAGCAGCGTTTCACCGGCCTTTGCGCCGTGGTTCTTGGTCAGCGTTTCCCAGGCTTTGGGTTGTGTTTCCTGCACCCAGGCCAGTACATCCGCCGGGAACAGCGCCCGCGCCCGGTCATAGCCCGCCGCATCGCCCTCGGCATACAGCCAGCCGTGTTCGGCCAGATACTGGCATATCTCAGTTTCGAAGCTGATTTCCTTGTGGATGCTCATGCGGGTGTTCTGACCTCAGTTCCGTCCGATCAATTGTTCCTTCAGCCAGGCTGGGTTCCTACGCTGCGGCAGGATGGCAATCACGCGCGCCACGTCATCCACAACCTCGTAATAAATCGCATAGGGAAACCGTTTGGCCAACATTCGGTGATAACCATTCACCGCCCGATGCACACCGGCATGAATCAGCAGCGATTCCATATCAGCCAGCAGGCTATCCCAGAAGTAATTCCCGATCCCACTTTGCTGTTGGTCGTAAAAGCGTTTGCCCGTGTCCAGATCCTGCACCGCCTCGGTCAGAATCTGAATATCACGAATCCTCATTGAGGGCCGTTGGCTTTGAGTTCCGCCAAGGAAACAAAGGTCGCCTGTCCAGAGGCGATCTTTTCCCGGCGGGCCTGCACTATCTCCTCGTGCCAAACCGGCGAGGCTGGCTCATGCGCCGCATGCGTGAGGGAATCCCAAAGGGCTTCCATGGTCTGCAACTGTTCTTGCGTGGTCATCTTTTTAATATCGATCGTATGCATGGTGACTCCTGATCGGGGCTGCTTTGAGTGATGGTCTTCAGTTATAACGCGTGGGTGCAGCGTACGCCATGGCGGCGCTGGAATGGCTCATCATCGGCCTAAACGACACAATGGACAATCACGTTGTCACAACGCTACCCGCACATCAATCTGGCCGGTCACGGCGGCGGAAATCAGCGCCGTGCGGCGCTCTTGCAGCAGGTCGATGGCGCGCTGGGCTTCGGTGGTGAGGGCGTCAAATTTAGCGCTTTCACATTCAATGTGATCCGCAATTGCAGTTTGCTCCCCCAATGATGGTACGAGACACTCGATCATTCCCAGCTTACTAGCTTTGATACCCAACGCAGTAGAACCAGTTGCCAAGGTTTCTAGACGAGCTTGGCAATGTGTACTCATGAACCAATACAGCAGAAAACGGTTTTTCAAGACATTTGGTGTCCCGCGGAACTTCACTATTCGCTGTGCGAGCGCAATATCGGTGCGATCTATTAATGCAACCTGTCCAAGTGGAGCTTCCATTGTAAACAGCAGATCACCAATTTCAGGTTTGCCGCGTGCGAGAAGGGATGCCGCTGAGTCAGGCTCAACAAACTCTTCTGACGCCTCGTAGTCTATTTTGCCGTCACATACGTTTCTTGCTGTTACAAGAAAGATACCTTCACCCATTTTGGTCGGAGTACGTCCTCGGTAGTCAACCACAGGCCCGATAAACCGAGTTAAGCCGCCGATCAACCAATGCTCCGGCACATCCCCCAGCCATTCGATGCCGGAAGGCTTCATGGGGGCATCGGGGTTCAGGCCTTTGGTGACGGCGTGGGAGATGACGGCCTGGCGTTTTTCTTTCAGCAGTTCCATCAACCGCCGCTGCTCTGCCACCAGTTCATCAATCTTCGCCGTCTCGCGGTCGAGGAAGGCGGCGATTTGGGTTTGTTCGGGGAGTGGCGGACGAGCAACCAAGTGGCTGCTCAGAGCCCCTTTGGTCATACTTGGAAGTGCTGTATTTGTCGAATAATAGTCAAACGGTATAGTTAGGGCTGAATAGTAGGTATATCGCCCCGAGGCTACCGGATTGATCTTAGTCCAATACATCGTGTCCACAGTCCAAAAGGGACCATCGATATGCAGAGGTTTATCAATGGTGCCCTTTCGTCCGAGCAAAATTGATTCCCCATCATACAAAAAATCTGATGCATAGGTAAAGATCCCGCCTGAGCCAAGAACTGGATATCCTTCAGTTTGTTCGATGTGCTTGTGGTCTGAACCATTTTGAATGTCAACAAACTGTTTGAATTGAACCACATCCCAATGCTCCGGCACCTCCCCCAGCCATTCCACACCACTGTCCTTGTACTTCGGGTAGCGGGAGAAACTCATGCCGTCAGCCCGCTGATCATGGTCAGGATGCGGTCGGTGACGCCTTTCAGTTCGGCATCGATTTCGGCCAGGGGGCGTGGGGGCTTGAAGACGTAGAAGTGTCGATTGAAGGGAATCTCGTAGCCGACCTTGGTTTTGTCGGGGTCGATCCACGCATCCGGCGCGTGGGGCAAGACTTCGCGTTTGAAGTAGGTGTTCACATCTTCACAGAGCGGTACGTTTTCCGTATCCCGCAGAGAGGAATCCGGAACGGGCTTACCTTTGGCTTTCCCCTTGGTGGCGAGCACGATGTTCCCCGCTTCATCGCGAGTGGGACGTTCCACCGTGATGGTGCGGTAGCCAAAGTCTTCGTTTTTGAAAATGCGGCTGATGGGTACGGGCGCGCCGTCTACTTCGTGGCTGGCTTCTTCGAACTGACCGAACAGGCGGGTAATTTCGTCAATGTGTTCCGGGCTGAGTTCCTTGCGTTTGCTGCCCAGGCTCTTGCGCATCTTTTGCCAGAAGCTGCTGGCGTCGATCAACTGCAACTTGCCTTTACGGGCAGCAGGCTTGCGGTTGCTGACAATCCAGACATAGGTGCTGATGCCGGTATTGTAAAACATGTCGGTGGGCAGACCGATGATGGCTTCGACCAGATCGTTCTCCAGCATGTAGCGGCGAATCTCGCTCTCGCCCGAACCTGCGCCGCCGGTGAACAGTGGTGAGCCATTGAGTACGATGCCGAAGCGGCTGCCGCCATCCACGGCGGGACGCATTTTGGAGACAAGGTGCAGCAGAAACAGCAGCGAGCCATCGCTGACACGCGGCAGGCCGGGGCCGAAACGGCCATTGAAGCCCATCTGTTCGGCTTCCTTGCGGATTTCCTTTTCGATTTTCTTCCATTCGACGCCAAAAGGCGGATTGGAAAGCATGTAATCGAAGTGTTTGCCGTACAGGCCATCGGCAGATAGCGTATTGCCGAAGATGATGTTGGCAATGTTCTGTCCCTTGATGAGCATGTCTGCCTTGCAGATGGCGTAGGACTCGGGGTTCAGCTCCTGTCCATACATAACCAGCCGGGCATCGGGGTTTAAGCTGGTGAGGTGTTCTTCAGCCACGCTCAACATGCCGCCGGTGCCTGCGGTGGGGTCGTAGAGCGAACGCACCACGCCGGGCTTGATGAGGGCCTGATCATCTTCAATGAACAGCAGGTTCACCATGAGCCGAATCACCTCACGTGGGGTGAAGTGCTCCCCGGCGGTCTCATTGGATAGCTCCGCGAACTTGCGGATTAGCTCCTCGAACACTGTGCCCATCGCTTCATTGCTGACGGCATCAGGGTGCAGGTCGATGTTGGCGAATTTCTCAGTGACGAGATAAAGCAGCCCGGACTTGGCCAGCTTATCGATCAGCGTGTGAA
>JAJYPA010000642.1 GCA_021795795.1 Pseudomonadota bacterium
TTTTAATGCGGCCCCGGACATGCTGATCTGTGCCACCCACTGATCCTGCCAGGTGGCGACGTACCACAGCGTCTCGCCGATCTTGGGTAGCGCACCCAGATAATGATGCTCCGCCATCAGGGACTGGTAGCGGGCTTCCTCGCTGTGTTCGATCGGGCGAACCCGGATCTCCGCGAGGTTTTGGCTGAACGTTTTTATCGATTTCATCCGGCGAGTTATACCGGGAATCTGGGCTGAAGTTCAGCTTTGGGGATTACTTGGTTGGTTTACATTCGATTTGTTGGTTGCACAAATCTACCGTGGGCCACCCCCTGTCGGGGTGTACAATGGTTCCGCAACGGAGACGGGACATGCAAAGTGACCTCTGGCTGGCTCAGGCGATTCTGGCTTTTCATATCCTGATCATCGCCTTCAACGTCTTTGGCCTGATCGCCATTCCGCTGGGTGCCTGGCGGGGCTGGCGGTGGGCCCGCATCTTCTGGTGGCGGGCCCTCCACCTCGCGGCGCTCCTGGTGGTGGCCATACAGGCGTTGCTGGGCAGGGCCTGCTTTTTGACCATCTGGCAGAGCGAACTGCAGGAAGCGGCAGGGCGGCAGGGCTATCGTCTGCCCTTGATCCAGACCTGGATCGATCATCTGCTGTTCTGGCACCTGCCCATGTCTTTTTTCACCTCGATCTATGTCCTGATCTGGATCGGCGTGCTGCTGCTGTGGTGGAAGGTGCCGCCCGTTCTGCCCTGGCGCAGGCCATGAAGAATGAGCGCGCATGGTTTTCGACCGGGCTACGGACTTTGACTTTCATGCGGCGTGGCTTGTTCACGGTTACAGGACTTATTACCGGCACGGCCAAACACTCCGCATGTTGGTTTATAATATCCATTTGCTGGGCTAAAAAGGTTCTCAAAAAGGTGCCTACACCATTATTCCTCACCCAACCTGAACGGCCATTATTCTGGAGCAGGTCCGGCGATCTGGCAAATCTGGTTCTAATCCATGGAGCAGCGCTACATCAACCCCTTGTGGTGACTTTTGCTACGCTGCGTAACACCATTTGACTCGTTGCGATCATTTAACCCGCATGCAACCCAGCAAACACCGGCACCCCGCTATGGGGCTATATTGGCGCATAAATTGCTTGCGTGCGACTAATATTCAGATTTTTACCGCTTACCTTCGTCCTCAATGGGCGCCCCGTATGTAGTCCTTTCGTGAGAGGCATCGTCATGTATACAACGCCAGACAGCATGGCAAAGGCCATAGAGCGCCGGTGTGAATTGCCGGCTGACAGGCCGCCGACCACTCTAGCCCTGCTTGAGGAGGTGGCTTCGATGCAGAGAGATATTGGTCACCTGGCAGCAGAGTTGCGCTATCACCAGGTATCCAGCGAACCCGTCGAACTGGACGAGTGGATATTTTCCCTGATTTTTCTGGACGCGCGCATGAGCAGACTCGCGCTGCATCTCGTCCTGCGCGACGGCACCCAGCCAGATAACTGGTATCAAGCATAGAAGATGGCGTCAATATGCTCATGTATTGGGACATTCGCGCGGCATTTCTAATGATAATGACCGTAATTTATTTTCTCCCCTCCATCCGTGCGTGGAAGAACGGATGCCGTCATGGTCGTTGGCGAAGGCTCCTGTTATTAAATGGATTGCTGGGCTGGACGGGGGTGTTTTGGTGGCAGGCCTGGAAACGGGCACGTTGGTCATCTCCGATGATATTTGCGGGAAAATCGGCGCCCGGTCATTTTCACCCAAGTGACGAACTCCCACAGTTACACCGAAGGCGGATTGCATTTGCCGTGAGTGCCGCCTTGCTGGCGATTGCGCTGATGGTGATGGGCCACTAGATATGGCTATGAATAAGATAGCGTGGACCCACGGGCGACACTAACCACCCGCCGTCGACGGTTAGTGCGCCAAAAGTCGGTTGCGGGCTGTAACCTTTCCCGGATCTGCGAAGGGCGTCCTGGTATCACCGTCTTGAAGCACCATCCTGTGGTTTGGTGCCTCGATGGATGGGTCACCGCCAGATGCATATGGTGTTCAGCGTAGCGTTTGGTGTAGCCGAGAATGGGTTTGCGGGGTTACAAAGGGCTACCAAACCTGTAACGATGGCAGCATCATGAAAATATCTATCGCCTTGTTTTATTTCCATGAACTAACAGTCGTGATCTATGGAATGGTTTTTGCCTATCCATCCTGCCGCTGTTGCGGTGCTTTACTTCGCATTGTCGCTTGAATCTTAGGAGAGGAATCTTTATGACATTGAATGTTGGAGGCCTGCTTTCAGGCGTACTGAATACCGTCGGGGGTTTGCTGGGCGGTTTGACTTCGGGTGGATTATTGGGTGGAACGACATCTTCAACAGGTGGCCTGTTGAGTGGTGTGGACAGCACCGTAGCTGGCCTGTTGGGTGCGGTGACTCCCGTTCTGAGCGGCGTAGACAGCACTGTAAGTGGCCTGCTGGGTGCGGTGAGCCCCGTGTTGGGGGGTACTTTGAGTGCCGTAGACAACACGCTGGTTACTACAGTTGGTGCCACCGAGAGCCTGTTGAACAACGTGGTTGGCAACGCCGGCAATGCTCTTGCGGCGGTAACGACCGATGTGCCGAATCTGGTTTCCGGTACGGTTGGCGCCCTGTCGCCGGTGCTCAGCACAGTGACCAGCACCGCAGGCGGTTTGCTCGGCAGTACCACTGGACTGGTGGGTGGCCTCGGTCTCTGATCCGGCCTTACTGAATCAACTCGGTAAAGGGCAGGTGGCTTGGCGGTGTAATTGCTGCCAAGCCGTATTTTTTTAAGTGGGGTATTCAGCTATTTACGGTAATGCCGACCGCCAAGGATGCGTTGGCACAGAAATATCCAGAGATGGCGGCGCCTTGTTGCGAAGGTTGGATGGCACGGCGAACTCCTGCTTCTCATTTTTTGGCTTAGGATTGGCAACGAGCTCATGAAAGCGTATTGGATGCATGGCAACGCATTGCTCAATCAAACGAAAGAAGAGCATTCCGCGATGGGTGGACTTGCGGCGATTGAATCTGAACGCAAATTCGTCCAGATATGCCTGCAGGTGGCCTTCTTCGAAGGAACCCTGATGTGTCCCCATCAGCCAGCGCTTAACGAGCGCTGCGACACGGTGTACGCCTGGCAAAACTTCGTTGGCATCCTTGCCAGAGCCACTGATGGAGGTTCCATGATGAATATATTCGTCTTTTGTGGCGCTTGGATAGGACGTAAGCCCGTCAGTGTGAATACACGAGCCCGCTTTGATATGCGTCTGAATAAATACCTTGAGCGTTTCAGTTTCGGCGTTGGGGATAATCTGCAAGCGGCAGCGCCCAAAACCTTTGGGGGAAAGCAATTCCACTGCGACCGCCACCAGTACCTTGCCTTCGGCGCCGCGCCCGCGCTTGCCGTGCCGCACGCCTCCAAAAACTGTCTCATCCACTTCAACGTGCCCAGACAACATGTCGTGTCCAGCGTTGCTGATGGCACACCGAAACCGGTGCAGCATCGCCCAAGCCGTAGGGTAAGAGCCAAACCCGAGAATTCGATGAAGCGTTTTGGCGGAGACGCCATTTTTAGCGGATGTCATGTGCCATGCGGCCGCGAACCAGACGGTCAGAGGCGTTCTGGCATGGTGAAAGATCGTGCCTGCGGTGGGGGAGATTCGATTGCGGCACGCATCGCACCACCACTTGCTATTCTTCATGCGCCAGCCCTTAGAACCGTGACACGACGGACATTCAAAGCCGT
>JAJYPA010000139.1 GCA_021795795.1 Pseudomonadota bacterium
CACAACCCGGTGACCGGGCACAACCCGTATTGTTGGGGTTGACCCCCGTCTTCCTCCTCAACCAGGGCGATCTCATCCTCACCGATCTCCAGAAATGGGCCAAGCAGTCCGGCTGGACGGTGGTCTGGCAGGTGCCTGAAGACTGGCAGGTGCCGAACACCACGACGTTCAGCGGAGATTTTCAGAAGGCGGTCAGCCAGGTGATCCAGGCGCTTTCCGCGAATGGCGCGAATGTCCATGCGGTCTTTCATACGGCGAACAATACCGTGGTGGTCAGCGGCGCGGGGGGTGGGGAATGAAAAAGGTTATCGGCGCAGTAGCGATACTTCCCGTGTTGATGGTGTTGGGCGCTGTGCTGATTTGTTGCGCGGCGCTTGAAACGTTTGGCCATGATGGAGCGCCGGATTATGCCTGAGCCGATGAAGCCGAAATTAACTGAAGTTATTCATGACATGCTCTGGGCCTGCGGGACTCTTATTCTCGTGGCCATCCAGTCAATTCCTCTCGCGTTGGCGATTTTGGTGGCATTGGCGTTGTGGTTTCTTCCAGAAGCCATCGGATGGCATCAAAGCTGGGCGCACATCATTCCTCCCGAGCTTAACCGGGCTGGGGCGCCACACGCATTATTTTCCATCACAAAGCGGTTTTTCGTGGCGTCATGGGTTTTTGCTTTCTTCACGAAACTGCTGGTCCTGCAAGATGAGCAGAACCTAGTGGTACAGCAACGTCTGGTTCGTGAAAAGCGTCGAAATGAAGCCGTAGTGGCCGTTAAACATAATGTTGAGAAACTGGAAAAACCCTTGGCAGACGAGAACTGACATGCTCGCCTGCATAGCCGAAGCGTCCAGCGCCTATCACGTCCCCGTCCCGGCCATCGAGCGGGTGCTAGAGGTGGTGGCGCATACAGGAACGCCGTCCGCAGGAACGCCTTCCGCGGGAATTGGCCCCATGGGCATCCCTGCGCAATGGCTGCCGGTAGTGGACGCCTACGGTTTCCCCCTGAATCTGGTGCGCAAGGATGCGTGCTGGGGCGTCGCCGCCGGTGCGTGGATTCTGGCGGTGGAGAGCATGTATGCACACCCGCAGGGACATCATGACAACGGTACCGTCTATCCCGCGCACATCGGCGCTATACCACAACAGGATGTGCGATGGGCCAATCAGGCGGCTGCCGAAACACACGTACCGGCCGCCATGCTGCTGGCTGTGGCCGCACAAGAGAGCGGGTTCAATCCCAGTGCGGTGTCGCCCGCAGGAGCGCAAGGCCTTATGCAGTTCATGCCGGCGACTTGGGCGAGGTACGGGCGAGGCAATCCATTCAACCCGAAAGCGGCCATCTTCGCAGGCGCTGCGTATCTCCGCCATCTGGCGCTGAAGCTCGGGAGTTGGCCACTGGCTCTGGCTGGGTACAACGCCGGTGGCCAAGCCGTGGTGAACGCCGGATACCGGATACCTCCGTATCGGGAAACACAAAATTATGTGCCTGCGGTGTTGGCACACTATCAGCAGATCAGTGGAAGCACCGGAGGTGGGCGATGAATAGATATTTTTTGGTACTAGCTGCGGCTGGCGATGTAGTGACCTGCAGTTCGCATGAATTGTTTAGCGGTGACCGTGGAACAGGAGACAAACGATGAGAAAGCGCATTTGCGTACTGATTACTTGTGCTGCGCCTGCACTATTCCCGTTTTTTGCCCATGCGAACACGGAATCCCGATGGGCGGCGTCGCTGGGACTCGGCACTACGGGTGTCACAGCGGGATTGCTCTACCGTGAATCCCAGAACTTCGTTACGGATGCTGGTCTGGGCGGCGTCGTCGTTGACCCATCATTTTCTGCCGGCGGTGAAAATTATCATATGGGAATACGGTTACTCTCCGCACGGCTGACCGAAGATTGGTATCCATTCAATGGCAATCTGTTCCTTGCCGGAGGGGTACTGTTCAATGGCGACAAATTTAGTCTCCAGCCGACAACAGCCACTCAAGGCAATTACTCATTCGCCACACCAGCCAGCTTCCACTTTTCGCCGGTGGCGCCCTATCTCGGCGTTGGCTGGGGTTATCCATTTTCCGGGTCGAGTTGGACCTTTCAAGCGGAGGCCGGAGCTGCCTACGAAGGATCCGCAAAAGTGTCCGTAGCCATGGGCACAGATCCTTATGCCGCACAGGCCTATCAAGCTGAAAAATCCAGCATAAGTGCCGCATTGGGCGGTTCGGATGAGCAGCACGTATGGGTCTGCAAGGGAAAGGATGAATCATGAGTTTGCATGACCAGCACATTGCCATCGTGGACAGCGCTGCGGAGTACGCTGACTTTGAAGGGCTTGCACCCGGCACGGGATTACGCATCCTGGTGCCGCGTGAGGTGTATCACCCGCACGAATGGTCCAGTACCCGTTTTCTGATGGCTGCGCTGCCGGACGTGACTGGTCTTGATGTGCTGGAGATCGGCGGTGGCTCCGGGGCACTGGCTCTGGCTATCAAACAACGCGGTGCAGCAAAGGTGGTGGCGACGGATATCTCGGAAAAGGCGTGCGCGACCATGGAGTGTAACGCGCTGCTCAATCATCTGGATATTGATGTGCGTCATGGGGACATGTTCGCTCCTCTGAAAGATGGTGAACGGTTCGATCTGATGATCTTCAATCTGCCGCTCATGGACAAACCCATTGATTATTCGGCGGAGGTGGCTTTGTGCGATCCCGATGGAGAATTGCTGTCTCGATTTCTTCTGGGGCTGCCAGAAGTCATCAAGCCCGAAGGTGCGGCGTTGTTCACGCACGCGGATATCTCCGCACCGTTGCCGTTGGGTATTTCGGGGCAGGTTCGGGTGGTGGCCGAAATGCAGCGAAATGATCCCGCCGACTGCAAGTCTGAAACCTTTCGGATTTTATGGTGGAGGCTATGATGATGCGCACACTGGCATTGGTGCTTGAATCGACCTTCAAAAATCTGGACCAACGCATCGAAGAGCGTTGGAATGCCGGTAATTTATCACACGGATTCTGGCGCACCGGCGCCATTCCGAGGCTTACTCCCGTGGACACCATGCGTGAGTACGGGTTTTGGCAAGGAAAAGCCGTTCTGGAAAAGGGGTTGACTGGTCAAGTTTCGGTGGCGCTGATCGGCGGGCATACCCGCATGGGCATTTTTCTGCCCAACCGATTTCTGGAAGGGGTCTCCGTCTGGGGTGAGTCGCTGACCGATGTGGTGGCCAAGGCGCACGATGGACAACCCGCACCCATCGTCCGGCGTGTGGGTGGAGACACCCTGTTCGACCGCATTTTTACCGAGCCGCCATTCTCCGCCGAATGGCTGTTGCGCTGCACGCAGGATATCGGTGCGCAATACATCCTCGAAAATCATCTGGCCTGGCGTGTGATCGACCTCTGGGAATCCGCGCTACGCGCGGTTATATCCAGACAATCCCATGATCTGGGCATCGTCATTCAGTCCACGAAACCACTGCCACCCATCCTCACGGAAGCCCTGCCGCTGACTTTGCAGGACGCCTACGAAATCCAACCGGGGCGCTGGGTCACGATTGTGGTGCCGACAGCGGATACGTTCGACCTTTCCGAGATGGAAGCACAGTTACAGAACCTGCTGCCGGATTACGGCATCACCATACAAAAGGATGCCGCTGGATGAAAAACACAAACCCCTTGCAGGGCGCCAACCCCGTCACGGGGATGAAATATCGCCTGGAACCCATCGTGGACCTGCTCACAGGTGACGTCGTCGGACAGGAATTACTGGCAGGCGACATCGCCTGCCCCACCTGGAGCGAAGCGGAATGGCGGGAATGGTATGCGTTCCTCGCCGAGGAAATCCCCTTGCTGCTGCCCGACCTGCACCTTTGCAGGGGACAGCCCGGGCTGCTTTTTCTGAATCTGGATGGGCATCAGTTGCTGGATTGGCATATTGCCGGGTCCATCCGCTCCCTGCGCGATCATGCCCGACGCATCGTCATTGAGTGGACGGAGCAGCATTTCCACGATGAAAAACTGGTGGACGTTTTGGCAAAGCTTAATTTCCTGAAAGGACTGGGTTTCAGCATCGCCATTGACGATATCGGCGCGGGGGTCGGCGTCGATGGACTGGGCCGGGCGGGGGCGGTCAAGGCAGGTTTCTGCAAGATCGACGGATCCTACTTCCAGGCGATCCGTGACAAGGGGCCGGACTACCTGCGCGGACTGTGCCAGCACCTGTCCCACGGCGGTGCGCGCGTGGTGGTGGAATGGGTCGAGACGGAAGCGGACTACCGGTTGGCGTTGGCCGCCGGAGCGCATCTGGGGCAGGGATGGTTTTGGACGAATAGCGGTCCTGCGGACGGCGTGAGTCCTGCGGACGGCGTGGGCTTGCAGCCGGCAGGCTTGCCATGCGCCCTCGTTGATGAGGAAAAAGGAGCAGAAGGCTGATGCATGACAATACACAAGATAACCAGCAATTCATTGATGCCGCTCGTGGGCGTGGTGAAGACACGTTTATGTATATGGACCAGAAAAGCGGCGAGTGCATGCTGGTTTCCGGCAGCGCCACTAGCATCAAGTTGCTTGGCGAGATCGTGGACGACTACGAGATGGTCTGCGCGGTCGTAGAGGCCATCGATACAGGGTTGCTCGAACAGTGGCGGCACGAATCATCTAACGAACATCGTGCATTAAAGCTGGAAAGTATTAAAAGCACCAAAAGCATCGGAGAAAGCGAACATGCACAATAAGTACCTCTTAAAAATCGCCATCGCCGCAGCCATCCTACCTTTTACCCTGGCGGGCTGCGCCACGTTTCATCAGGCACATCAGATGCAGAGCAGTACGGAGAGCACCGTCTCGCATGCCCATGTGCCTCGTGGACCGGCAATCGTCACCACGGTGACGACCCCTTATCTTTTGGGCGATGAGGTGCAGGTCGTTCACAGATATCCATCGTTGCTGAATGCGCCGGTACAAATTAATAGTGGTAGGCCTGTATCGCTGCAAGAAGCGGTTAGCTTGATCGTCCAGCATACCAACATTCCTTTTTCTGTGGACATAAGCGCCCCCACACAAAAGGCGGGTGCAACATTACCCCCGCTTCCGGGTGGATCCGGATCTGTATCCATGGATAACGGTTCAACACATCGCAAGGTGACCGTACAGTGGAACGGGTCCGTCCACGGGTTACTGGATTTCCTGGCGGCCCATTTTTCGTGCTGGTGGAAGTACGAAGATGGAACCGTGATTTTTTATAATCAGGAAACACGCACCTTTAACATCCCCGCATTTGCCGTGCATACCGTCGCATCCAACTCCATTATGGCAGGATCGATGGGTAGTAGCGGGGGATCTTCTGGCGGAGGGGGCGCGTCATCCTCTGGCGGATCGTCTGGTGGAGGTGGGGGCGGCTCAAGCTCAAGCAGCGGCATGGTGTCGATTGATAACACGACTACGGTCAACGTGTGGTCATCCCTGCAAAAAGAAGCGGAGATCGCGGGTAACGGAGCAACGGTGTATGCGAATGCCTCTCTGGGCACGCTCACTGTCTCCGGAACCCCGCCGCAGATTGGTGGGGTGAGTCGATGGGTGAAGCGTCTCACCCATCAGATGGGACGTCAGGTAGCCATCGTCGTGCATGTCTACACGATTCAGTTATCTAACGGGCAAAGCTATGGCTTTCAACCAAAATTGGTTTTTAACGCCGCTAATGGCGTGTCCAGTGCGGCCTATCAAAGCGTTACCCCGCCGCAGTCCTCGTCGGGGACACCTGCATCATTGTCGGCCGGCATTCTGACTGGACCCTTTGCGGGTTCTGGAGTCACCGTGTCCGCACTAGCCAGCATGGGCAAAGTGGTCGGGGATTATACCTATCCGTCCGTAACGCTGAACGGCGAACCCGTGGCCATACAAGACGCCAACAAGGAAGGATACCTGGCATCCACCTCCCCTACGATAGTCAGCAATGGCGTGACGTCTGGTGGGGGGTTGCAACCCAGTAGTGTAACTACGGGGTTCACCGGGTTGATTACCCCGCGTGTGGTAGGGGATGACATTTATCTGAACGTCAACCTCAACATTTCCGAACTGCTCAGTTTACAGCAGTTCACGTCCGGCGGGCAGACCATCTACGCGCCGCAAACCACACAATTGTCCATCCCACAGATGGTGAAACTGAAATCGGGTAACACGTTGGTGTTGTCCGAGTTGATCCAGGATAACGCCACCGTAAATCACAGCGGCGTAGGGGCGGCCGAGTTCCCCCTTTTGGGCGGCGGCGGAGCGGCCAGCACAAAACGCAACTTGGTCGTCGTTACCGTGAACGCGAGGATTCTGTAATGGAAAAGACGTCAAAGAAGTCGGTAATGTTGTTGGCCTTGACCGGCTTAATGTTCGCCGGTGTCAGCGCGGCATGGGCCGACACCGGCGCGCTGCCCAGGGCGACTCCGGAAGCTGCTTCCGGGTTAACGCTTAAAGAAGTTGTGCGGATGGAAAGTCAACTGAAGCAGATGAAAATGCAGGCGGCCATCCAGACGGCAAAACTACACTTGATGACCATCAACGCACAGATAGCCAGTCTCTCGGGAAAGATCGGTGGTAACGCTGCGTCTATGGGTACGAAAAACCCTTTACGGGTTTTGAGCGCCGGATGTTTTGCGGGGAAATGTACAGCAACAGTGGCGAAAGGAAATGCGCGTTTTACCGTAAATACAGGCGAACAGTTGAATGGATGCCTTTTCGTCCGGATTACATCAGGCGGAGTCATGGTGTCACAAAATGGTATGACACGGTGGCTTGGCATTGATGGCGCGACGTCCACGGGAACGACAGGATCACCAAATGCTGCCCTACCGTCGGCTGGTAACCTCAAATGAGTGAGATCATCCAGATCGGTAAGCATGCCTATCATATCGGACTCACCTGGCGATCCTTTGAGGAGCGCATCAATTCCGCAGAATTACGTGATATTGCTGCGGAAATAAATCAGTGCGACGGCGCGTACTGGATGACCGATGGTGCCCGTTATATTTGGGGGTTTGCCACCTCCCTTGAGTCGGGTAAGCGTTATACTCGATGCGTCGGCAAGAAATGCAGCCTTCTGGCATTGGAATTGGCGTCCCGAGCCGATGTGCTGCCTTTTGCATTCGTCTTGCGTAACCAGAATAAATACAGCTTCGTCGTCGTCGACGGAAATAGGATTCCGTTGCCGGGATCCGATGTCTGGTATGACGATGACGCCAAAATGCAAGAAGCGCTGTCCCCTTATGCGGAGATATTTGCAGACTCTATGGATGTGGCACGCGTTTTGAGGCTGGCCGTTGTAGAGCATCCGGATGGTGTGCGTCAGAAGAATACCGCTCCAGAAGAAAGCGGTGATATCTGGGTATCGCTATCCGATTACCTGGACAACAAGCAAACGGAAGTCGCCATCGGTGCACTGCACTATGTATCACTGAGTCCGCGATCCTTCAAATCCGCCGGATATGCCGTAGGGTTCGCTGCCGCGATTGGCCTTGTCGCTTACGCTGGATATCAGTGGTATGCCGATCATGAAGCCCCAATCAAGAATGCCGCTTCTACCATTACCACTACGTGGCACCCACCCGTCGCAGCACCAAAGATGGTCGCCAAACCGCGGCCGGCAGAAACCGTATCCGCCGCTTTCTTCCTGGATAGCTGTCATAAACTGTACACATTGCCTTTTGTAATGCACGGATACACATTGCATTCAGCAACGTGTCATTACTCGACAAAAGACAAGACCATAACACTGCGGGGCGATTATCAAATAGCGAACGGCGGGCATCCTCCTGTTCTGCAATTTCCTAAAAAAACACAGAATTGGAAGGTATCACCTGCGGCTTCAGGGTTGACACTCACCCTGTCCCAGCAGATGACTGTTCCTGATGCGCAAATCATGCACTCCAAACCCGTCCAGTGGCAGACACTGGCGCGTCGCACCTGGGGCAGTCATGACATGGTGAGTGTGGTACCTGGGGTCATTGCTGGCAGCGGAACCCTACAAAGCGAGATCGGCATTTCTCCCTTTGCTGACATCCTCATGCGCGCCTCTCATGTCGCCATCAATGATCTAACCTGGAATGGCCAAGTCTGGCGCGTCAAATTTAACGGGTCACCCGATCGGCATGTGGCAACGCCGGTGCAGAGAGGGTTCATCGGATCGGCGCAAGCGGCTGTACAAAACATGCGCACCACTTTCGCGACGCCGCCCGTACAGCCTCTAAACCATCCAGATCCAGGGTTCACCCCTGGCGGCACAGGTGGGGTAACCCCATGAAAACATCAACAGGCAAAGAGATACCAGAGAAACCGGTATCTCTGGCGGATAGCGTGGCATTTGTGGACGACCGCATCTATGTCGTCAAGAGCAAGGCCTTTGATTCTGTCTTTCTCTCCTGGTATCAGCGCTGCCGCGCTATAGACAATGACATACGCATGGCGACCGAGGAAGCGGATGCCGTTGCGAAATATCTCGCCCAAGAGAAATCAGCGCAACCTAAAACCAGCCAGGCTATCCACGTAGATGACGCCATCAACATGGAAAAAGCACGCGCTCTTTTGGTCAAAGTGGCCAGTTATGGTGCATCCGATATGCACCTGTTGATCAGGGAAACACACGCCGAAGTGCAGGTACGCATCAAGAGTGCGCTGCGCCTTTTGGAAAAAATGAGCGTCAATGAGGGAAAGCTTCTGGAGCGTACCTTGTTTCAGGGATTTGCCAGCAGTAAGGATGCGTCTTTTAAGCCGCAGGAGTATCAAAATGCGCAAATTGATGGTGCCGATGTACACCCGGTATTAACCGGTATCCGCATGGTGCGCGGACCCTGCTACCCCATGGAAAAAAATGGGTCGTTCGTGATCGCCCGTTTTCAATATGTTTCATCCAGAATTACCGCACCCAACCCGCACGGGGCATTGCCTTATCCTGCGCGTCCCAACAAGGAATCTCTGCAACTGAACCATCTTGGTTACACCGATACACAGGTCATGGACCTGGTGAATATGGTGGAATCTACTGCCGGCATCATTCTGGTAACGGGTCCAACCGGTTCTGGTAAAACCACGCTACTGAACGAAATGATGAAACGACATGCTTACACCTATCCTGAGCTGCGACAGGTGACCATAGAGGACCCGATCGAGTACCCCATGCCATGGGCGGTCCAGTTACCGATTACCAACGCAGCAAACGAGGATGCTACCGCAGATGCCTTTTCTGAGCGATTGCGTACCGCCTTACGCATGGATCCCGACTGTATCCTGTTGGGCGAAGTGCGCGGTGCCGGTAGCGCACTAGCGGCGCTGAACGCAGCGATGACCGGGCATCTGGTGTTTGCCACCTTGCATACCAGTGATCCCTATATGGCCATCGATCGTATGGAGCTCATGGACCCGATACGGCTGAACCGCAAAATCACCTGCGATCATCGCCTGGTGTTGGGTTTGATCGCGCAGCGTTTGCTGCCGAAATTGTGCCCGCACTGCAAACAGCCATTTAACCCCGACAAAGTGTTCCCGTCCATGGTGGAAAAGCTTGCAGCATGGGGGGATGTAACGGACATGCATGAAAAAGGTACGGGATGTGACGCATGTAGCGGCGATGGCTACGTTTCACGTTTTGCCGTTGGTGAGGTGGTGTCAACGAACAGTGAATTTATGACCATCTTTATCAAAGATGGTGGCGATGCGGCGCGTAAATATATGCGATATCGGGAAGGCTTTGGTGGTTCCATGCTGTTTAATACCATGCGTCATGTATGCACCGGAGAGGTTAGCCCGTATGACATCCGTATGGCCGCAACGCTCATGCGGCCGGGAGAGGAAACATGATGAGTATTAGCACGGCACTATCGGGTATGCGCTATTGGCAATGGCCATCATGGTCAGTTTTCACCAAAAAGAAACTCTCGCAACGTGCTCTATACGCGATCATGGAAACGATGGAAATCCAAATGAATGCAGGTGTTGAGTTCGGCCAGATACTGCAGGGATTTTTGGCGCGCGCACAAAAGAGAGGGCTCTATAAGCGGGAGCAACCGTTGATTCAACGCATGATATCCCGTGTTAAAGCAGGATCAACGTTGAGTGAGGCGCTGCAGCCACACTTGTCGAGCACGCAATATATCCTCATGGCATCGGGTGAACAGTCCGGCAATGTGGGTCTGACCATGCGCCTGATCATGGACCTGGATGGCAAGAAAAAGCGCATCGTTTCGGCGCTAAAGTCTTCCATGGTGGCGCCGTTCATTTATCTGGTGACGCTGATCATCACCTTGCTGGTTATCTCCTTGCAAGTGTTGCCGGCCATGGAATCCATCCTGCCCGCATCGAAGTGGAAAGGATTGGCGGCCCTCATTTATGACAGCACGCTACTCCTCAAACCAGCCGGTCTTGGTCTGATAGCGCTTGCTGTGGTGCTGCTGTTTCTCGTGGTCAGGTTGGCACTGCCTAACTGGACCGGATCAGGACGATTGATCGCCGAAAAATATATTCCCGGATTTGCCCTCTACCGGGATTATCAGGGAGCACTGTGGATCGGGACGTTTGGCGCGATGCTTCAGGCGGGTATGGCGGATACCCATATCCTGCAAACGCAAATATCACAGTCCACACCGTGGATGGCGGAGCGCCTGCGCAGGATATGGCTGCTGATGAAAGACGGATTTGGATTCGGCGATGCAGTGGTGTACGCAGGGCCCGGCAGGATTGATCGCGCGCGACCGGACAGGGGGGTGAAGTACGACTTTCCTTCACCGACAATCAATGATGATATCGCCAATTTCGCTGGATTTAGCGGGTTTGAGCAAAAATTATTAGCAATGCGTGATATTTGGCTGACGCAGCAAGAGAAGGCTATTCAATCCAAATTGGGTTTACTGGGCGTTTCTGTACAAGGGTTAGTCTTTGGGTACTTTATTTTGTTGACTCTGGGCATTAACCAGCTTTCGTCACAAATCAGTGCTGCAGTTGGGAGTTAGTGGTTAGTGGTGTAGTTGATGTGTGTGTTTTGAATATTAACGGTTTTCTTGATTCTTGATTGATCCCGTATAGGGAAAGGAGCAGTACAATGGACAGTATTATCGGTCGACTAGTAGCCACTATCCTGACGTTGATTCTCATCGCTGGTGTCGGGTTTATAGCATATAACGGGTTTCAACAAAACAAAGTATCCACAATGACGGCGGGCATTAGCAGCCTGGTTGAATCTATTCAGCAGGATTATTCGCAGTACCCGTCTTTTGCCGGGTTAAGCACCATGCCGGTTAACAGTCTGTCCTCGGTGAAAAACCTTTGGGGGAATTCTGCTGGCACAGTGGGCACGGCTGGCGGCTTGTTAGACCCATGGGGGAATGATGTCACCGTAACCAGTGGCGCCACGCCGCCCACTGGTGCAACCAATGTCACTGCGGCGAACATGGTCATTACGGACACGGGGACGAGTTTTGGCGCCTCCGAGTGTAAAACGATGGCCATGGCAGGTGGTGCATCCGCTTATGAAACGGTCGTGGGCGGCACAATGGTCAACACAGTTGCCGGTGGCAGCATCAATCCGGTTACGGCCGCTACGGCTTGTGCGGGCGGCGCGAAGGCCATCGCCTGGGTTTTCGGACACTAAAAGACGGTAGGATTTGGGCCACGAATCGTGGCCCATCATTAACGAGGATTTAGTATGCTTTTTCCAGAAACATGGACTGATTTTTTCCTGGTTGGATACGCTCCGGAGCAATCTTTTTTCCAGGATTCCGTATCGGGAGTTTCTGTACGGATATCCGCAGAATTACTCGACCTGGCCAAAAAGGATGTTGACCGGCTTACGCTGGCTTTCAAGCAATCAGATGCACATGATTTTAGAAGTAGCATATTTGATACGATCAGCATTCGCGGGGAATGCCGAGTCACGGTTAAAGGACTGGTTTTTATTTGTCGAAGGTTTCCATTTCCTCCACAGAGCCTAAAAGAATTAGGTGTGTCCGCCAAGCTCACGGCAGCGTTGATGGATCCCAAGCGCCAACCCAATCGCTTGCTGCTCATTGTGGGTCGAACGGGGTCAGGTAAATCCACTTTGGGGGCGGCATTTACCAAAGATTGGATCCGGCGTTTCGGTGGCACGGGATGGACGGTAGAAAATCCCGTAGAAATCTCTTTACAGGATGAGGACTACGGTCCAAACGGTGCCTGTTTTCAGGTAGAGGTGCCACACGATGATGATTTTGGCACGGCCATACGGGACACGATGCGTTCCTTGCCGCGTCTTATTTTTGTTGGCGAACTACGAAATGGTGAAAAGACCGACTTCTCACCAGGGGCGAGATCGGCTATCCAGGCCGCGACGACGGGACATTTGGTGGTCGCCACCATGCATGCGAACGACATCCCCAGCGGGCTACAGCGATTATCGACGCTGTGTGGCCCGCTGTACAACGACATGATTTCAGATGCCATCGGGACGGTACTGCATACCCGACTTTATGATGATGCGACGACCGGACGACGCAAATTCGATGTAACGCCGCTGGTTATTCCAAACGGTGAGAAAGGCAGTGACGATTTTGGGGCGGCCATCCGTCAGCACATCAGGGAAGGCGATTTTCATCTGCTGTCCAGCGAAGTGCAACGCCAGAAAATACAGTACGCCGCTTCTGTTTTTTAATTCGTTTTTAGGGAGACGCTGCATTGGATAATATGCTGGGCATCGTGGTAGCCATGATACTCTCCGCCCTGATTGGGGCGGGGTACTACATCTATGAGTCCAATCAGATCACATCAGAGACAGATGCCCTGATGGCGGTGCGCGAAGCCAAAGCGTTAGTGCGTTTCACCGATGCGCTGAACACCTATGTGCAGGCTAATCAGGGCGTCATCAGCGGCGGCAACGCGCAAAGCGATCCATTGGTGGTCACGGCCACCACGATGAGCTTGCCCGCCTCTGCAGGCGTCGATGCGCTAGGCCAGGCCTTGGAGGGGGTTGTCGCCACACCCAACGGCTCGGCCCAATCCTGGATGGTAATACCGGCAGGATCGGGCAGCGTGTCATACAGCACCCCCACAGGCGGCACGGCCTATGCTACCACTGCACAAATGCTACAGAAGTACGATCTCAATGCACCCATGGACGCTGAACGGTTCTGGGGACAGGTGGCGGCGGACATCGTAAAAATATCCGCCGGGAAAATCAATGGATATGTCTACAACGATGTGAATCAGGCCTTTGTCCCGAGCTTGGCCGGTAATCTGGTGACTCCTGGTAAACCCTCTCCGACCAGTGGCACAGGCGCTTGGGATGCTCTAGTCCACTACTTCCCATCCAGTGGAGTAGCCTACCCGCAAACACTCCCTGCACCTTATGCACCCAATCAGTTTTCGATCATCGCATCTTCTCAGTTGAGTAAAACTGTAGGCTACTGGGTATGGGCGTTACAATTTTATAGTAATTGGGGAACGAACACACCGCAGACCAGAATGTCCTTTTTCAGTCTTGGGTACGCACCGGGTTGCCCTGTAGGGGGTGTCATCCCACAATCATTTCCGGGTGCGGCACAAGGTGCCGATGGCAATATAGGGATGACTTCTACGGGTGGAGATCCACATGCTGGTCAGTCATTTGCGAGTAATTATGTGTGCCTCCCCATGCCGCAATCCGTCTACTCTACAGTAGCACAGAATTTTAATTATGGTTCGGCATGCACGACAGATGGAATAGACTGTGCGGCATATATGGAGAATGGTTCTCAAACAGGGTATCAGTCCTCTTGTACTGGATCCAATTGTGAAACATCGAACCCCGGCGATGGAGAGGGCTGGAATTCAGGAAATTATGGTACTCCGGTGGGGGATAATACATCAGAGGCGTTATGGCTAAATACATGGCGCACGGCAAACGGCGCAAATAGCGTAGTGTTTAATTTATATGGCACATACCTTATCAATATGCCGGGCGGCATTCAATATAGCCTGTTTTGGAGCAGTATTGGGCCATATGCAAGTCAGTATAGCGTTGCATTGTACACGGGCAATGTCGTTAGTGATAAGGTGTACACATTCACTAGCGTCCCATTCTATAATGCATACGCATACCCATGGAGATTTACCACAGATGGTGATCCAGCGAATGTCGCTTCCACCCAAAATCAGAATTTTACGGTTCTTAACTTATTTTAATCCGAAGGTGTAAGCATGTCTGCAATTATTGGTGCCATTATTTTTGCATCGTTGTTTTTGCTGCTGGTGGTTCAACAAAGCAATCTGGTTGCCTCCACACAGGGACACGCGACAGAATCCAGTTATATACAGGACCAGGTTAGCCAGGTGGCGCAGTTTTATGCGGCATCACTCAAATATCTATCTGGATTTGGGGTGCCCGCCAATAACGTATATATTACCGTGGCCGATTTGCAGCAGGAGGGGCTGCTTCCCGGTGCGTTCCCAGCGTACACCCCGTTCGGCATGCAGTTACAGGGGTGGCCGGTTGCTGACCCGTCAAATCCGACGATTACCGATCTGACGGTTATTTCAGCAGCGCCTCAGACCTCTGACGCTGCAGACATGGGCATAGAATTAAGCGCACTGAAATCTGCTGGGTTTGGTACGTTCACGGTGAGGGATGTTCCAGCAGGCATTATTAGTGAAATAGATGACAGCGTAGAGGCGGCGCTTACGCCGGCCCTATTGACCCAGTACACCGGTCCGTTAAGCTCGGCGCAAGCGCAATCAGTAAATATTGGACATGGCGTTGCATCTCAGGGCAATTTAGCCATCCAGACCGGCGAAGGCACGACGTTGGTGGCAGATACCGGCATTCCAGCATCGACGCTTCCTGCTTATCAAGCCAGTGCGCCCGCTATTGAGGTGATCGCCCCTAATCAGTTGGGGTACACCCTGATCTCATACTCGATATCAATTATTGGTTCAACCACTGGTGAATACCTTTGGGCAAATGCTCCTACGGGTGGTGTCATTGCCGGCACCAGTCAGAATGAAGCCACTCTCGCAGCCCTTTTTCATTTGTCTGACCTGGGATGGAGCCCCGTCTGCCCCAGTGGTGCAACAGATCTCACACCAACAACCAGTGCTTCTACCTCATTGAACAAATTTGTGAACGAGGCAGGCACCATTGCATCCACAGAATTATTCTGTTTGCAAAGCTACCGCTCTGAAAAAGTTAATATTCAAAATACATATCTCCCATCCTCAGACTTCGAGGCTGCTGACTATTACAACAGTCCCTATTACAGTATTAACGGCGGGGCTGGCGCGCCCATGACCTGCAGCGGCGGTAATTGTTTTACACCAGGATTGCAGACCTACACGTTTAGTCGTGCAGGGAGCCCATTGAATTCTAATAACGGCAATCCGCAGGGGTTTTCCTATCAGGTAAATGGAAGTCCCTATAGTCTGACAGGATTGCCTTATGTGAACGAGGGTCTCGTGGCGGGCGGGCCATCGTTTTCTGGCCAGGGTCCCTATTATGACCAGAGCACACAGACACACTATTATCCGCCGCTCACTCAAAATACGTTCTGGAATCAAACTATCAGCGTACAATTCTCGAATATCGGTGTTAATTTTAGTGTTCTTCAGCCCCAGGGGGCAACCGGTACGCAGGTAAACACTTATCAGTTTCTGTTGGGTGCTTATCAATTGCCCACAGGTACTGGCGTTACCTGGGGTGACCTGGGCCTGCCCGTGCCATCCAGTAGTGATCCCAATAGCGGATACACTGGGCAAGCGGCATGGAGTTCACAATATTCATTGTGGTCAGGCAACTGCGTGGGGCAAAACTCTGGGAACACCTGTATCCCCAATGGCGCATCTCCGGATAGTAACGTGCTCAGTGGGGCATCTGTTTACATGAACGCATTAGGGACTTCCGATGTGACGGACGGGTACTACCTACAGATCACCCCCATGGCCAATACGGGTAGCGGGGGGAGCACGTCGGGTGGGGCGGTGTCAAATCTCCCGTATACCTATACACATAACGGCGCACAGACAACTGAGGACTTCAGTGCAACTATTCCATCAACGGCCATGTGTAATATCAACTATGCCACAGGCCAATCTGGCAATTGCCCGTGATTTTGGTTTGCCTATATTTCATATTCATAGAAGGAGAATATAGTGGTCAATAATTCATCCCCTGTTCGTTGTTTATCTGATGTGCAAATTAAATCTCTGCGCATGG
>JAJYPA010000140.1 GCA_021795795.1 Pseudomonadota bacterium
GCTTGGCGCTGCTCGGCAGGCTGCTATGGCGGCCGCGGCGCATTCCGGACAAATGGTTCTGTTTACGGGGCATTTGCTGTGGCGATTGTTGCCGGCCTGGACACGTCCCCGGCTGATCGTTCAGGAGTTGTACGCGATTGGCGTCTTGTCCTTGGTCATTATTCTGATTTCCGGTGGGTTTGTCGGTCTGGTGCTGGGTTTGCAGGGCTACAATATTCTCTCTAAATTCAATGCAACCGAGTCGCTGGGTGTGATGGTAGCCTTATCGCTGGTTCGGGAACTCGGGCCGGTTGTGACGGCTTTGCTGTTCGCCGGTCGGGCGGGTTCGGCCGTCACCGCGGAGATCGCCTTGATGAAAACCACTGAGCAGCTTTCTGCCATGGAAATGATGGCCGTGGACCCACTGCGTCGGGTCGTGGCACCACGGTTTTGGGGAGCGGTGTTCTCCATGCCCTTGCTGGCCGGGTTGTTCTCCCTCGTTGGGATTGCCGGCGGCTACTTCATCGGGGTGGTAGTGCTGGGTGTTGACCCTGCCTCGTACTGGGGGCAAATCCAGCAGCAGATGCAACCCGTAGACGACGTGCTCAATGGCGTGATCAAGAGCCTGGTTTTTGGTGCCGTCATTGGTTTGATTGCCGTTTTTGAAGGTTTTAATGCAGAACCGACGTCGCTGGGGATTTCCCGCGCGACCACACGAACCGTGGTGCTGAGCTCGCTCAGTGTGCTGGGACTGGATTTTATTTTGACCGCCTGGATGTTTGGGGCCTGAATGATGAATGCACAACGTGGAATTGAAATGGTGGTTGGTGCCTTCGTGCTGGCCGGGATTGCGGCTTTGCTCGTGCTGACACTTAAATGGAGCGATTTTGGCACCAGCTCGGTTTCGGGTTATACGCTCACAGCTGAGTTCGACAACATCGGCGGTCTGACGGATCGTTCACCGATCAAGATGGCCGGCGTCACGATCGGGCGGGTTTCCCACATCCAGATCGATCCAAATACCTTCGAGGCCGTGGTGACCATGGTAATCAGTTCGCAATACGATAATCTGCCGAAGGATTCGTTCGCCAGCATCTACACTGCAGGACTTTTGGGTGCCCAGTACATCGAAATTTCACCTGGTGGTGATACAAAAGTACTGAGAAACGGCGACAAAATCACCATGACTCAATCCGCCGTAGTTCTGGAAAAAATCATCTCCAAGTTCTTATTTAATAAGGCAGCATCACAATGAGCAAATCGCAGCTGATATTTCTCGCATTGGCCGCATTCAGCGGCATGGCACAGGCGCAGACCGTCAACCTCGAGCAGGCCACCCAAATGGCCCTGAATGCCGATCCACGCATTGAAGAGCAGCGCGCGAACGTGGCTGCGGCTCAGGCATTGATTCAAAAAGTGGAAGGCGAGGGCGGTATTCGTGCCAGCGTCAATTTGTACGCCGCGCTGGCACCCAAGGCCAGTGATGGTTTGTTCACGAATGGCACCAACAGCTGCCCGGCGGGTGGATGCACGCTGCGCGACGATGGCAATACCATTAACGATGGCATCACGGTGACCTCAGGTATTACCGCTTCGATCATCAAGCCGTTGTACACCTTCGGTAAGCTCTCGAATTACATGACGGCGGCCAAATACAACAAACAGCTCAAATCAGATGAGGTCGCACTGGCCAAGGGACAGACCTGGCTTACAGTTCGACGCGCCTATTATGGTTACCTGACCGCCCGCGACACCCGGCAGTTCCTGGTCGGTGTGCGCCATCAGCTGGCTGATGCCGAGGCACCGCTCAAGAAGAAAGTGGATTCAGGCAATGGTTCGATACGAGATCTTTACGCACTGGAAAACGGCCTGGGCTTGATGGATAAATACATCGCTGAGGCGACCGGCGTCGAGCAGATTGCGTTGGCCGGACTTAAGACCATCATCGGCGTGCCGATCGATGATCCGCTGACCGTGGCCGATGACCACATCACGCCGGTCACAATGCCCGAGGGCAGCTTAAAGCAGTTTTCCAACGAAGCGCTGGCTAATCGCCCCGAGATGCATATGGCCGAATCCGGTCTGGCCGCCTTGCGATCCTACGTTCAGGCGCGCAAGGCAGAGCGCTATCCGAACCTTTATGCTGGTGTCATGGCACAGGCTCAGTACACGCCGGGGCGTGATCGGCTGGATAACCCCTATATCTATGACCCGCTCAACTCGGCGTTTGCCACCCCGGTCATCGGCATCAAATGGGATTTCAATCCCGGCGAGTTGTCGGCTAACGTGAGTGGTGCCGAGGCCGAGTTGCGCGGTGCCGTCGCCAAGGCTCAACTGGCTCAGGTCGGGATTCCCTATCAGGTGACAGAAGCCTACCGAAATGTCGAGTCGTTACAAACTCAGATTCAAGCGCTGGAAAAGGCACGTGTCGCATCCAAGCGTTGGATGATCAGCAGCTTCCTTGATTTTCAGGCTGGTTTGGTTGATGGGGGCATACTGGGTATGGCCGTAGCAGGGAATACATCCACACAGGTCGATTACCTCAAAGCCGTCAATGATTTCAATATGCAAGTGGCCCAACTTCGGGTGGCCACAGGAGATTATCCCCAATGAATATAGTGAACTGGCGTCGTCGCCTTTATTTGAGTGCGATCCTGCTCGGTGGGCTGGGGCTTTGTGGTTTGGTTCCGGTGGCTGCTTTGGCAGACAGCTTGACCAATGAAGCGGCCATGGATCTGGTTCAGCGCACTGCTGATCAGGTCATCCATGAAATTGCGGAAAAACAGGCAGATGTGGAGAAGGACCCGAGCGTATTGCTTGATATCGTGGACAAAACCTTGCTGCCTGAAGTGGATTCTGAGCGCATGAGTCGACTGGTTCTGGGGCGCTACTGGCGCACAGCTTCCGCCAGTCAGAAGGCGGCGTTTACCGAGCAATTCAAGCGTCTGCTGGTTCGTACCTATGCCGGCCCCCTGTCCAAACTGGGAAATCAGACGATCAAGGTAACAGGGACCAAACCGGGATCGGACAAAGATGAAATTGAAGTCCTGTCCGTGCTTTCCGGTGGCGATATGGGTTCGGTACCAGTTGATTATCGTCTGGCTGCCGTCGATGGCCACTGGAAAGCCTACGATGTGGTGATCGATGGCATCAGCTTGGTCAATAATTACCGTTCGAGCTTTGCTCAGGCGGTTCAACAAAAGGGTCTGGACAGTCTGATTTCCACTCTCAAAAAGCAGAATAATGGCTGATTCGAGTTCGTTAGATTCGTCCTCGGTTCAGGCAGAAGCCTTGCGCTTCGTGCGTGAGGCCGGGCGGGTCCGTGTACAGGGTGACCTGCTTCGTGCCTCCATTGAATCGCTGAGTGATTTCAGTTTGCCCATGCCTGACGGCCAAACACCCGGCACACGGCTTGAAATTGCCCTGGGTTCCGTGGGGCTTATTGATACCGCAGGGCTCGCGTTTTTGCTGGGATGGCAAGCCGAGGCTACAGCGCAATCGGTCACAGTGCGCTACACTCACCCGCCCAAGGCCATGCGTGCCATGATGCGAGTATACGATCTGGATGACTGGATGGTCGTCGAAGGGGTTTCGTAGCACGCCTGTGCCTGCCTGGGTACACCATCGTCCTCGGGCCAGATTTTGGTATAAAACAATTTAAATGAACAAGTTAATCATTCGGGGCGGTGTTCCTTTGCACGGGGATGTCCGTATTTCTGGCGCCAAAAATGCCGTTTTGCCCATCATGGCCGCCGGCCTGCTGTGTGAAACACCCTGCACCATAGAGAACGTACCGCACCTGCAAGACGTCACGACGATGATGGAGCTGCTCGGCGGTATGGGCGTGACGCTCACCATCTCCGATAAGATGAGTGTCGAAATCGACACTTCCACCATCGAAAAACTGGTTGCCCCTTACGATCTGGTATGCACCATGCGTGCCTCAATTCTGGTGCTTGGCCCCATGCTGGCCCGCTTCGGTCAAGCCAAGGTGTCCTTGCCCGGTGGTTGCGCCATCGGTTCGCGGCCGGTTGATATTCACCTTCACGGCTTGATGGCGCTGGGCGCCCAAATCAAGGTCGAGAATGGCTATATCGATGCCAGGGCTGATCGTCTTGTCGGTACGCGGATTGTTATGGATCAGGTGACGGTCACGGGCACCGAAAACCTGATGATGGCCGCAGTATTCGCCGAGGGCGAAACCGTGCTGGAAAATGCCGCACGCGAACCCGAGGTGATCGATCTGGCAAACTTCCTCATACAGATGGGGGCGGATATCTCCGGGGTTGGTACAGACATAATCACGATCCGAGGCGTCAACTCATTGCAGGGCGTGCATTATCGTGTGCTCCCCGATCGGATCGAAACCGGTACGTATCTGGTCGCCGCAGCCATGACGGGCGGTAAGGTTCGGATACGCGATACAGATCCCCGTTTGCTTGATGCCGTTTTGAGTAAGCTGGCCGAGGCGGGTGCAGACATCACCACGGGAGATGACTGGATCGAGCTCGACATGAAAGGCCGTCGTCCCAAAGCCGTTAATGTACGCACCGCACCGCACCCCGGTTTCCCCACCGACATGCAGGCGCAGTTTCTGGCTTTGAATTGCATTGCTGAGGGGACGGCAACCGTCATCGAAACCATTTTTGAGAACCGCTTCATGCACGTGCAGGAGTTGCTGCGCATCGGTGCGGATATTCACGTTGAAGGCAATACGGCCGTGGTTCGTGGCCTGCCGATTCTGACGGGCGCGCAGATGATGGCAACCGATTTGCGTGCCTCCGCCAGTCTGATTCTGGCCGGATTGGTTGCCGAGGGCGAGACTATAATTAACCGGATTTATCATATTGATCGCGGTTATGAATCGATCGAAGAAAAACTTTCCAAACTGGGTGCGAATATTAAGCGCATCAACCAATAATGCATTGAAAAACAAGTGACTAAAGTTGTATGAGTCAGCAAAACATTATCATCGCGCTTTCCAAGGGCCGTATTTTCAAGGATACCCTGCCCCTGCTGGCACACGTTGGCATCATGCCGAAGGATGATCCGGAAACGACACGCAAGCTGATTCTGGATACCAACCAACCGCATATCAAGCTGTTGATTTTGCGTGCATCCGATGTGCCTACCTACGTTCAATATGGTGCGGCGGATCTGGGCGTGGCCGGTAAGGATGTGCTCATGGAGCACGGTGGCGAGGGCTTGTTTGAACTGCTTGATCTGAATATTGCCCGTTGCAAGTTGATGGTGGCGGGCAAGCCCGGCTCCACCGACCAGCCCGGTCGGCTGCGCGTGGCGACCAAGTACACGCATTCGGCGGAATGCTACTTCGCCGAACAAGGGCGGCAGATCGAGTTGATCAAATTATACGGCTCAATGGAGCTGGCGCCGTTGGTTGATCTTGCCGATTGCATCGTCGATGTGGTCGATACCGGAAATACCTTGCGTGCAAATGGCCTTGAGCCCTTGTTGCACATTGCCGACATTTCCTCCCGGCTGATTGTCAATCGTGCGGCCCAGAAATTGAAGCATCACGAAATTGCCGATCTGGTGCACCAACTCGATGAATACCTGGCTGCGGAGGACACTTCGGCATGATGAAGCGATTAAACGCGTTAGCCCCTGATTTTTCTACCAACCTACAGAAATTGCTCGACTGGTCGAGTGTTGCCGATGCCTCCGTACAGGCCACGGTTGACGAGATCATCCAGGCAGTTCGTGATGAAGGCGATGTTGCATTGTTGCGTTATACCGCGAAGTTCGATCGGCTCGACCTGCCCACTGCAGACGCCTTGGCATTCACCCGTGAAGAAATCGATGCTTCTGTTGCACGCACATCGCCCGAACTGCTGGCTGCTCTGACTCAGGCGGCGGCGCGTATCCGTGCCTATGCCGAACATCAAAAGATGGCTTCATGGCAGTTCACCGAAGCAGACGGTACGGTCTTGGGGCAGCAAGTCAGCCCACTGGATCGGGCGGGCCTGTATGTGCCGGGCGGCAAGGCGGCATATCCATCATCGGTCTTGATGAACGCGATTCCTGCCAAGGTGGCCGGTGTCCGCGAACTGATCATGGTGGTACCGACCCCGGACGGGATCGTCAACGACACCGTGCTCGCAGCTGCACGCGTCGCCGGTGTCGACCGTATTTTCCGCATCGGCGGGGCTCAGGCGATTGCCGCCCTGGCCTATGGCACGGCGACCGTACCACCGGTCGACAAGATTGTCGGCCCTGGCAATATTTATGTCGCAGCAGCGAAGCGTGCGGTGTTTGGCAAGGTGGGCATCGACATGATCGCCGGACCCTCAGAAATTCTGATTCTCTGTGACGGCAAGACCAATCCCGACTGGATCGCGATGGATTTGTTCTCGCAGGCCGAACACGACGAGCAGGCGCAATCCATCCTGATTTCTCCCGATGCTCAATTTCTCGACAAGGTAACTGCCTCCATTGAAAAGTTGCTGGCAGATCAGCCTCGCGCCGCCATCATCCGGACGGCACTGACCAATCGGGGGGCGTTGATTCACGTGCCGGACATGGATGCGGCCATCGAGTTGGCCAATCGCATTGCACCGGAGCACCTTGAGCTGTCGTTTGAAGGCGCCGAGCAGCGTTTGCCCGAGATCCGTCACGCCGGTGCGATTTTCGTTGGCAAATATACCGCCGAGGCCTTGGGCGATTACTGCGCAGGCCCGAATCACGTACTGCCGACTTCCGGCACCGCGCGGTTTTCTTCGCCTTTGGGGGTGTACGACTTCCAGAAGCGTTCGAGCATTATCCAGTGTTCGTCACAGGGCAGTGCGGCACTCGGTGCGTTGGCCGAGGTTTTGGCCGAATCCGAAGGGCTTTACGCCCACGGCGCCTCGGCTCGTTACCGTGTCAAGGATCACCGTTGAGGCGTACTGCTGATGAATCAAACGAAATCTAAGTTTAGTGCAGGGCCGGGCAGCGTGGGGCAGGGGAGTCGTGTATGAGTTCACCGTTCTGGTCTCGTCTGGTCGGCGGGTTGACGCCCTATGTTCCCGGTGAGCAGCCCAAAGGCCCCCGTCCGGATGGTCAGCGCCTGATCAAGCTCAACACCAACGAAAATCCGTATGGCCCGTCGCCCAAGGTCATTAAGGCGATTGAATCTGTTTTGAACGAGAGCTTGCGCCTTTATCCTGATCCGACTGCGCAAGCCTTGCGTGAAACGATCGCCGACTACTACCGCTTGACGCCCGATCAAGTGTTCGTCGGTAATGGTTCCGACGAGGTTCTGGCATTTGTTTTTCAAGCCTTGCTCGCGCACGAAAAACCCATCCTCTTTCCCGATATCAGTTACAGCTTCTATCCGGTCTACTGCACGCTGTATGGTATTGATTACCGGTTGGTTCCGCTTGATGAGGATCTGGCTATTCGGGTAGCCGATTACGCCCAGACTGAACAGCCGTCGATTGGCGGTATTATCTTCCCCAACCCGAATGCACCGACCGGGCGCCTGCTTTCTCTGGCACAAATCGAGCAGATCGTTGCCGGGCAACCGGGTGTGGTCGTGGTGATTGATGAAGCCTATATCGATTTTGGCGGCGAGTCGGCAGTCGCCCTGATCGACCGCTATCCAAATGTTCTGGTGACGCAATCGCTATCCAAGTCTCGTTCTTTGGCTGGCTTGCGTGTCGGCCTTGCTTTGGGGCAGCCTGCTTTGATTGAGGCCTTGGTGCGCGTCAAGGACAGTTTCAATTCCTATCCTCTGGACCGTCTGGCCTTGGCTGGTGCGAAAGCTGCTTTTGAGGATGAAGCCTACTTTGCACAAACTCGTGCGCGCATTATCGACGCGAGGGAAGCACTAACCAAGGCGCTTGTATCGCGCGGGTTCACTGTGCTGCCATCCGGTGCCAATTTCGTGTTTGCGCGTCATCCCAAGCTGGGTGGTGAGCAGCTTTATCTTGGGTTACGCCAGCAGGGTGTGATGGTTCGCCACTTCAACAAGCCCCGGATTGCCGAATTTCTGCGGATCACGGTTGGCACGCCTGAAGAAAATCAGTGCCTCCTCGCGGCACTTGATGTGGTGATGAGCACAGCGATGGACATGAGTAATTGAGTCTTCAGTTCATGTGGACGATGGTCTCCACTGCCATGGCGTGTTATGATCACTTTCCATTTTTCGAACAGAAGATGGTTTCTATGGTGTTCCGTATTCGTCCCTTCGCGACAATGCGCCGTGAACCCCGCCAGGCCCGGAAGGGAGCAACGGTAACGGTTGCCTTGGGCGCCGGAGATCGGCGGGTACGGGATGCCACCCTCCCCAAATTCAATCCATTCAAGTCGGCTGTTGCGCTATGAGTTATCTCGTACTGGCGCGTAAATGGCGTCCCAAAAGCTTTGCCGAAATGGTTGGCCAAGGCCATGTCCTGCAAGCACTGACGAATGCGCTGGATCAAAGCCGTTTGCACCATGCTTACCTGTTCACAGGCACCCGGGGCGTGGGCAAGACGACCGTTGCGCGAATTTTTGCTAAGGCGCTCAATTGCGAGCACGGCATATCCAGCACACCCTGCGGTGTGTGCAGTGCCTGCGTCGAGATTGATCAGGGTCGTTTTGTCGATTTGATCGAAGTCGATGCTGCCTCGCGCACCGGTGTCGACGACACCCGTGATTTGCTTGAGAATGTTGCCTACGCACCGGCTCGGGGTCGGTTCAAGATCTATCTGATCGACGAAGTGCATATGTTCTCGAAATCGAGCTTCAATGCGCTTTTAAAGACACTTGAAGAACCTCCGGCACACGTCAAGTTCCTGCTGGCGACCACCGATCCGCAGAAACTTCCTGTCACGGTACTCTCCCGGTGCTTGCAGTTTAATTTGCGCGCCCTGCCGCTTTCCCAGATTCAACAGCATCTGGCCGATGTTCTGCAAAAGGAAAACATTGCCTTCGAACCTGCTGCCCTGCACTTGATCGCCGAGGCGGCCAATGGCTCGATGCGGGATGCCTTGAGTCTGCTCGACCAGGCCATCGCATTCACCGGTGGTCAGCTCGATTCGGTTCAGGTAAGCCAGATTCTGGGTTTGAGTGATCATCAAATCATCTGGGACATGATCGACGCGCTCTACCAGCAGTCGGCGGACCGGCTGTTTGCTCTGGTCGACGAAGCACTGGATCGTGCGGTAGAGCCTGCGATTCTTCTGGCGCAGTTCATCGAGTCGATTCATCAGTTGGCGATGGGGCAGTGGGTTCAGTCCCTGTCTGCTGTGGCCAATCCGCCCCCGGATGAATTGAAATCCATCGATCCGCAACTGTTGCAGTTGTGGTATCAGATTGCTACTTCGGGCCGACGCGATATGGCATGGTCGCCCAATGCACGGATCGGCCTTGAAATGACTCTGCTTCGTATGCTGGCATTCCAGCCGGGGGGCGAGCCTTCAAACGGCGCCGTTACAGCGACAGGAGTTACTGCTGCCCATTCTTATCCATCCGATTCCCGCCGCGTGTCTGCTGCAAAGACGAAGCCAGAATTGGCTTCTTCATCAATCACGCAAGCCGAATCCGAGCCCGAAACAATGGCGCGTTTGCAAGAAAGTGCCGGACAACGGGTCGCAGAACCCACTGCAGCGCAGTCAATGCCGGTTCAGGGCAAATCTGATCATTCTGGTCATGCCCGTGCCCAATTGACCGACCTGCCATGGCATGAATGGGTTAAGCGCATACCCGGTCAGCCGGGGCGGAACCTGGCAGATCGCTGCCACCTCAACATTGTCGACGGGCAGGTTCAACTTGTGGTTGCCCCTCAATACGAGGTGATCGCCAATGCCCGTGCGCGTGAAAGCTTGCTTTCCCAGCTTTCTAAACTGGCCGATACCTCAAAAGTGAAAATCGTGATTGGGCAGAACGATACGGTACCTGCCCGATCCCCATCCGCGTTACCTGTGGAAACGTCCATGACCCCCGCCGAACGCAGGCATCATGAAGAGATCAACCTGCAGCATCAGCGTAGGCAGAGCATTGTGCAACACCCTGTCGTGCAACTGCTGCAGGAGCAGGCGGGGGCTCAACTTGTTGAAGAAAGTATTCTTCCGCGTGACGACGAATCAGAGCCCGCAATAGATCCATTCCCGAACGGACGCTAATCGAATACAAACCCCATACAGGAGAATCAAGCCATGATGAAAGGCGGAATCGGCAATTTGATGAAACAAGCCCAGCAGATGCAGGAAAAGATGCAGCGCATGCAGGAAGAGGTGGCCAAAATCGAAGTCACGGGCGAATCCGGCGCAGGTCTGGTCAAGGTCACCATGACCGGCAAGCACGAAGTACGTCGGCTGATTATTGACGACAGCCTCATGGGCGATGACAAGGAAATGCTGGAAGATCTGATTTCCGCGGCCGTGAACGATGCCGTACGTCGGGTCGAACAGAATCAGCAGGAAATGATGTCCAGTGTCACTGCGGGTATGAACCTGCCAGCGGGCATGAAGCTGCCTTTCTGATCCTAAGCCTATGTTCTCGCCCAAGTTCGTCGCATTGGTTCAGGCCCTGAGGGGATTGCCTTCGGTCGGGCAGAAAACAGCTCAGCGAATGGCTTTGCAGTTGCTCGAACATGATCGTGAAGGGGCTGCCCAGCTGGCAAAGGCGATCGTTGTGGCACTTGAAGGCATCGGTCGCTGCGGATCCTGCCGCATATTCTCTGAAACGCCGGTTTGCCCGGTTTGTGCGGATAATCGCAGGGATGCAACACAGCTATGCATTGTCGAATCGCCAACCGATTGGTTGGCGATTGAGCAATCCGGGGCATACCAGGGGTTGTATTTTATCCTGTCTGGGCATTTATCACCTTTGGATGGCATCGGCCCCGACGACATCGGTATTCCCGAGTTGATGAACAGATTGGCAAACAGTCCGGTCGAAGAAATCATCATGGCGACAAGCGCGACCATCGAAGGCGAAGCCACCGCAGGTTTCATCATGGATCGGGTTGATTCTGCTCGCTACAAGGTAACTCGACTGGCGCAGGGTGTGCCCATGGGTGGGGAGCTGGAATATCTCGATGCTCAAACCTTGAGTCTGGCTCTTAAATCAAGACGTTCGGTATAAGAAAATCCTGACTGGCAGCAGGTTCCCTAACAAAACTCTGCACGAATCCATCCGTGGCTTCGTGGGCTTACGCCAGCTACGTGTTCATGCCCGTCTTGTGCTCGGTATTTCAATGAATTACGTCATTGAGCGGCAGGGCATACATGCCCTGCACGGGTTGAAGCTGTACGATAAGTGCACATTCCGAACATACCCCACGCTCGATACCCGCATATTTCACCAGCCCCAGCGGATGATCACGCACGAGAGCATGACGCTCGCAGAAGCAGACCCCAAAAAACAGCTGCGCCTACCTGCCACTACCCCTGAAGCTTCGGCTGGAGCAGAAAATCAAGGGCATTGACTTTGAAATCAAAGAAATTCGCCGTACCGCCGCCACCGCGCCCACGCTGGAAGAAAATTGTTATGCCTAAACAAAACAACACGAACTGGAAGGCATGCGCAGTAAACTGCGCCGTGAGCTTTTTAATCGGCAGGATAAAGTGGAAGCGCAGCGTAATGAGTTGGAAAATCAGCTCAAGCAACAGATTGACGAAAATGCGTTATTCACGATTGAATTGGAGTTGCAATGAAGAACCGAATCATCTCCGTCAGGGATACCGAAGTCGCCATCATCACCCGCAATGAACAAGATTACATTTCGCTGAAGGATAGGGTTCAAGGGTTCGACGGTGGCAGCGCCCTGATTGGACAATGGCTGAAAAACAAGGATACCGTGCTGTTTCTTGGTGTGCGGGACAACTAAACAACCCTGCTTTCAATTCCCTCGAATTCGAGGGAATTAGAGTTGAGGAGCGCGCTTTTTGCAGTCGAGCGGGCGTTGCCGTGATGATGAATCAAATATCTGGGTGTGGCTGCTTGGTTAACGGCGGACACATTTCGCACGACAAGAATTCTGGGGATTGATGTATGGCGAGAGGAAAATTGTTGCGGCAACTAATCAAGTTAGGAACGCAATGCGATGCTTTGGGGTTTCGGAGTGCACATGGCCTATGGACACTTGCCGTGGAACTAAAGATCAAACGGCTGGATTTGCTTGCCCTGAGTCACCAAGGGGATATGAATGCTTACTAAACTGACCATCAAAAACTTCAAACGGTTTGACGAGGCCGAGGTTGTTCTGGGCAAGTCAGTTGTGCTCATCGGCCCAAACAACTCCGGGAAGACAACCGCGCTTCAGGCGCTCGCCCTGTGGGAGCTTGGACTGCGTCGATGGACTGAAAAAAGGCAGGGGAAGTCCACGGCACTCCAGCGTCAGGGCGTAGCGATCAACCGCCGCGATTTAGTGGCACTCCCGGTTCCTGTCGCCAATTTGCTTTGGCGTGACCTACATGTCCGCAACGTGGAACGACAAGAAGGAAAACTAAAAACGCAAAACGTTCGCGTGGATATATTGGTCGAAGGCATTACCGACGATCAGGCATGGTCATGCGGGCTTGAGTTTGATTATGCCAACGAGGAGTCTTTTTATTGCCGTCCGCTCAGGTTGGACGAGAGCAAGAAACCCGAGCGGATGACCATTCCGGAACTGGCGACAAAGGCCAAGGTGGCGTTGTTGCCGCCGATGTCCGGTCTGACGGATCGTGAATTCATCAAGCAGCCGGGGGAAATCGGCGTATTAATAGGCCAAGGTCAAACGGCACAGGTGCTGCGTAATCTGTGTTACCGGGTGTGCTGGTCAAGCGAGAAATCGAACAAACCCTCCCATGACTGGGTTGCGCTGACGGAACAGTTATCCCGCCTGTTCGGAGTGAAATTACTTGACCCGAAATTTGTTGTCGAGCGTAGCGAAATTGTCATGGAGTATGAGGAAAAATCCGGTGCCAGGTTGGATATTTCCTCTTCCGGTCGAGGCTTGCAGCAAACCTTGTTGATCCTTGCGCACCTGTACGCCAATCCACACACGGTGTTGTTGCTGGACGAACCGGATGCGCATCTTGAGGTACTTCGTCAGCGCCAGACTTATCAACTGATCAACGACCTGGCCGAAGAAAAAGGCTCGCAAATCATCGCCGCCAGCCATTCCGAAGTCGTGCTTGCGGAGGCGGCGAATCGCGGCATGGTGGTGGCCTTTGTCGGCAAGCCACATCTGTTGAACGACCGAGGCAGCCAGACGATGAAAGCACTGACAGACCTGGGCTGGGATCAGTACTATCAGGCGGAAGAGACAGGTTGGGTGTTGTATGTCGAGGACTCCACCGACCTGGCCATTCTCAAGATGTTCGCCAAAATTCTTGGACACCCGGCCCAGGCACTGCTGGAAATGCCGTTTGTGCACTATGTCTCAACCAACTTGCCGCAAAAATCCCGCGACCACTTCAACGGCTTGCGCGAAGCCAAGAATGATATGGTAGGTATTGCTCTGTTTGACCGCCTAGACCGCGCGCTGCAACCCAACGATAACCTGAACGAGCTCATGTGGAACAGGCGCGAAATCGAAAACTATTTATGCTCGCCAGAGGTCTTGCGTGCGTGGGCCATTCACGATGTGGCGGATGACCTGTTTGGCCTTGACGAACGCGGAAGACGCCAGCAGGCGATGGAACAAGCCATCGCAGAAGTCACACACGTGTTGGAGATCGACGAAAAATCACCTTGGTCACCCGACGTAAAGGCCACGGACGAAGTGCTCGACCGGGTCTTCCGGATTTTTTTCAAGGAAATGAATCTGCCCTTGACCTTCCGCAAGCGAGACTACCACTTGCTTGCCGGCTTCCTGTCGAAACAAGATCTCGATCCGGAGATCGCTGAAAAGCTGGATGCCATCGTGGCAACTGCCGAGCGCGCCAGACCGCGAGTAGATAAAACGTGAACAGGATTGATTCCGCCATAAAGGAGAGGGTAGCGTGAAAAAACTCGAACCCACCTGGATTGGCAAGGGTGAGCGCCGGTCGCCGATAGGCGAGAAAAAGCCATTTAACATGGCTTTTTCAGGCGCGAACGCCGCGCCGTGGATGGCGCGGCTGGGCGGCACGCCAGGGAAGGATCAGCCATGAACAAGCAAAAGTTGGAGTTGACTTGGATCGGTAAAGAAAAACGCCCCAAGCTGGAGCCGCGTATTCTGCTGGAAGACCCGGACAAGTCGTATCACGCGCCGCAGCGTGTGACCGAGAATGATCTCTTCGACAACCGGCTAATCTTTGGCGACAACCTGTTGGCGTTGAAGGCGCTGGAGGCGGAGTTTGCGGGCAAGGTCAAATGCGTGTTCATCGACCCGCCGTACAACACCGGCAGCGCCTTCACGCATTACGACGACGGACTGGAGCATTCGATCTGGCTGGGGCTGATGCGCGACCGGCTGGAGATCATCCGGCGACTTTTGGCGGAGGATGGTTCGCTGTGGATCACGATTGATGACAATGAGGCGCACTATCTGAAGGTGGTGTGTGATGAGGTGTTTGGGCGGGCGAATTTTGTGGCGAATGTGGTTTGGCAGAAGAAATATACCGTCTCGAACGACTCGAAGTGGCTGGCTGAAACTCACGACCATGTCTTGATCTACGCTCAGAATAAGGAGGTGTGGCGGCCCAATCGGTTGGATAGGACTGCGGAAATGGATAGTCGGTACAGAAATCCAGACAACCATCCTAAGGGGCCCTGGAAGGCGACTCCTCTCTATGCAAAACGAACTGGATCTGAAAAGGAGCAGGCATTTCAGTTTTGCTTCAAAAATGGAGTTATTTGGTCTCCACCACCAGGCTCTTCACCTCGTTTTCCTGCGGACGCACTGCGCAAGATGGACGAAAATGACGAAATTTGGTTTGGTGTAGACGGGTCGGCAAACCCGTCAAGGAAGACCTTTCTGTCAGAGTTGAAGCTGGCTGAACCTCCTGCGCCAACGATTTGGCTACATTCCGAGGCTGGTCACAACCATGAAGCACGGGAGGAGGTTAAGACTATCAATCCCTCTGACTCATTTGCGACGCCAAAGCCTGAAAAACTACTGAAACGAGTCCTTATCTTGGCCACCAACCCAGGAGACCTCGTTCTCGACTCCTTCGCCGGTTCCGGTACCACTGGCGCGGTGGCGCACAAGATGGGTCGCCGCTGGATCATGATTGAGCTGGGCGAGCACTGCCATACCCACATTATCCCGCGTCTGAAAAAGGTCATCGACGGCGAAGACCCCGGCGGCATTTCCAAAGCGGTGAACTGGCAGGGCGGCGGCGGCTTCCGCTATTACCGCCTTGCGCCCACGCTCATTGTCAACGACCGCTGGGGTAATCCGGTCATCAACCCGGAATACAACGCGGCGCAATTGGCCGAGGCGCTGGCCAAGCTGGAAGGCTTTACCTATGCGCCTTCCGAGGTGCAGTGGTGGCAACACGGCCATTCGAGTGAGCGCGATTTTATTTATGTGACCACGCAGAACTTATCGGCAGAGCAATTGCAGGCGTTGTCCGATGAGGTGGGCGGCGAGCAAAGCCTGCTCGTGTGCTGCTCAGCCTTTCACGGCGTGACAGCGGCCAAGGCTTCGGAGCGCTGGCCGAACCTGACGCTGAAGAAGATTCCCAAAATGGTGCTGGCGCGCTGCGAATGGGGGCATGACGATTACAGCCTGAATGTGGCGAATCTACCAATGGCGGCGCCGGAAGCCCCCCTCCCCCCAGCCCTCTCCCGCGAGGGGAGAGGGAGAAAGTCGCGCGAGGCTGCGCTGATAGCCGACCTGTTTGGCGATGGTGGGGAGGCGGCGGAATGAGTCAAGACAAGAAAATTGTCCAGCAGCCTGCTGCACCCATGGCCGGGCAAGGCGAGTTCCTGTTTTACCAGACAGAGGATGCCCGGACACGTGTTCAGCTTCGGTTGGACGACGGCACGGTCTGGATGAGTCAGAAGCAATTGGCCGACCTGTATCAAGTCAAGGTTCCAACCATCAATGCGCACCTGAAAAATCTGTTTCAGGACGGGGAGTTGGCGGCAGATCGAACGATTAGGAAATTCCTAATAGTTGCCCGCGAAGGGGCGCGGAATGTGGAACGGCTGGTTGACCATTACAACCTGGAGGTGATTCTGCACCTGGGCTATCGGGTGCGTTCACATCGGGGTACGCAGTTCCGGCGCTGGGTGACAGAACAGTTGAAGGACTATCTCGAAAAGGG
>JAJYPA010000141.1 GCA_021795795.1 Pseudomonadota bacterium
ACCCACCACCATCAGGCCAACCGCTATATGCCACAAGCAGATGAAACATCCAAAGCGCTCCTTATTATTGATTCACCTGCACCAATGGAAACGTCTTACGGCAGAGTGGAATGACTGCTTCCGCTGCTTATGTGTCATTGGGGGTAGCGCAAGCACAAGGGATGCCTGTAGGCACCAAGATGAAACTGCAAGAGCTGATTCAACTGGCAAAGGACATCCGTGCAGCGCATCAGCGTGGCGAAGAGTCCGGGCTTTCAGATGAAGAGATCGCCTTCTACGACGCGCTGGCCGGGAACGAGAGCGCCGTGCAGATGATGGGCGACGACAAGCTCAAGTTGATCGTCCACGAATTGCTGATGAGTCTGCGCGAGAACATGTCGGTCGACTGGGTCCACCGGGACTCTGCCCGCGCACGGATGCGGGTGCTGGTGAAGCGCATTTTGCGGAAGTACGGCTACCCGCCCGATCTCCAAGACACCGCTGTGCAAACGGTGTTGCAGCAGGCTGAGGCGTTGTCATCAACCGGTCGCCGCCGATTCGCCCCCTCGCCGGAGCCACCTTCGGATAAAAGCCAAAAAATGTCGAGAAAGCGGCTATAGAAAGCATTGGAAAGCCACTTTATCGACTAAAATGGTGAAATGGTAGAAAATCGGTTGTTGATAAGTCGTAAAAAACTTTTTAAAATAATATGCTTATGCATAAGCGTCCGCAGTGCGCTCTAGATTTTTATGTGCACAACCGTTCTAGGAACTTTTTTGATTGGTAAATAAATAAAGCGGAGCTATTGATATGGCTCCGCTTTTTTATTTATTTACATTTTCAGGATATGACTCTTATAATGCATAAGTGTTCATCTGTTAAAATGGTAGACAAATGGTTCAAAACCCGTACAGGGTGAAGACTGTTGTCTTGAGTTCTGGGGAGCGACTGCCGATGCTGGTTGCACTGGCTACTGGAGAGTCTTTGTGTGAGCCGTCTCTCTATGTGCTCAGCGAGATTCGAGCTACCAACAAGGCTAGCAATACGATTGAGCATGTCTTGCGATCAATAATGACATTGCAGTTGTACTTCGACTCGACTCAGATTGACATCGAGAAGCGATTGCTAGAAGGACGGGTTTTATCGTTGAGTGAGATTGATGAACTTGTTCGGCATTGTAAGCAGCCCGTCACCGAACAACTGAAAGCAGGAACAACTTCAGGTTCCAGTCAGTCTGTCCATATAGGTTCTGCGGAAGTCGTGCGCCTTGCTCAAAGACAGCTTGCACCAACAGAGGTAGCTGGGCACACCACAGCCAACCGTGTTCGAGCGATCCGCGACTACCTTGATTGGCTAGTGAGGTACCGTATGGCTCGCTACCACTCGGGTTCTGCTGAGGGAGCCAGGTTGTGGAATGACTGGAAGCGGTGCAAGGCGGCATTAGACGCGCGATTACCACGCCATACATGATGTGTGTAGCGTCTGGAGAATTATGAATGACCATAGCATCCCCCACATCGTTGGCCAATGACGTGCGATATGATTGGCAGAGATTTTGGATTGCTCAGACCGGCACTCTCGATCTATCTGACGCGGGTTTTCTTCGTAATCCAGAAGAGGATCCCTTCAGCAGGAATGACCTTAAAAAGCTTGACGAGCTTGATGCCTACCCAGTGCTGGCAATGCTTGGGGAACCAGGCATCGGAAAATCGGCTGCGCTCAAATTCGAATATGGACGTATGTCTCAGCTTGGAGTTGAGGAGAACATCGTTTCCGTTTATGTGGACCTCAAGGATAGTTCGACCGAAGACCGACTATACCGACGAATTTTCGAAACTCCTCAGGTCGAGGCATGGAAAGCGAGTGATGACAGGCTTTATTTATTTCTCGACAGCCTTGACGAAGCGATGCTGCAGATTAACACCGTGGCGCATTTGCTTGTCGAAGGACTGCGCAACTTGCCAACCAAACGCATGTCGATCCGGATTGCCTGCCGCACTGCAGTCTGGCCATTCAAGACACTCGGCGATCCACTGAAGGAAATCTGGGGTGAGGCGGGCCTCGGCATTTTTGAACTGGCCCCCTTGCGTCGCTGCGATGTCTTGATGGCACTATCAGCCAACGGGATCGATCCAGAGGCGTTCATGCCAAAGCTTTTCGGCGCACATGCCGTGCCATTCGCCATTAAACCACTTACACTGAAAATGCTCCTTACGCTCTATAAACGCAACGGAGGCCTTCCGAGTAGCACTGTCGATCTGTATTGCCGTGGTTGCCTCGCGCTATGTGAGGAGCGAAATGACAGTCGGCGCGAGAAGCCCGGTAGGCGAGGTCACATCAGCGCGTACCAGCGCCTTCGGCTCGCCGCCAGGATTGCCGCCGCGACAGTACTCGGACATCGGGTCGCTATTTGGACCGGTCCTGAGACCGAAACCCCCACCGAGGATGTTGCTATCTCAGCGCTCGCGGGTGCCAGAGAAGACGGAGACTTCCCGACGTTTATAGCGACCGAAGATGATGTGCGGGAGGTCCTTGATACTGGACTATTCTGCTCGCGCGGCGACCAGAGGATGGGTTGGGCGCATTATAGCTACGGAGAGTTTCTTTCAGCCTTCTACCTTCGTGAAAAGGAGGTGTCACCTCCCACATCTGTCAAAGTTTTAACCCATCCAACCGGAGGGTTGATTCCACAGATCGCCATGGTAGGTGCGTGGTTCGCATCATTTGTTCCTGAGTCCAGGTCGCCCTTGATTGCTACGGACCCTTGGACACTTTTATATGGTGATTTGTCGACCTGGTTAGATACGGACAGAGCGTTGTTGGTTCGCTTTTTGCTGGAATATGAAGAGAAAGGACGCTTTCATGAGTATCCTTTTGGGTTTATGACGCTCTTTGAAAAGCTAAGGTATTCGGGTCTGGCTGATCAGATTCGTGAGATCGTTTCGAGAGTATCCCTCAAGCCGCATACGCGACGCATGGCGATTAGCATCGCCGAGGCTTGTGAGTTGACGGAGATGCAGCCAGTCTTCCTTAAATTTGCCTTTGATCAATCAGAAGACCCGATAGTGAGGGCTGCGGCCATTTCTGCTCTCAGGCGCTGCGGCGACATTTCTGTACCCCAAAGGATCTTATCGCTCCTCCAAGGAGGTATCGGTTATGACCCCGATACTGAGATCAGAGGTTACGCGCTCGATTTACTCTGGCCAAGCCATATCACTGCGGCCGAACTCTTTCTTCTTCTGACACGGTCTAATGAGCACTACGTCGGGTCGTACGCACACTTCCTCTTCAATCTCCCAGATTCGCTGAGAACGCAAGACTTGGTACCCGCTATAGCTTGGGCAACAGCATATATTGCCGGGGCGGATCATATGAACGAGTTTCGCGAAAAGACGCTCGCTGATGCCATTATGTTTAAAGCCTGGGAGGTTTTCGAAGATCCAGATCTAACCGATATATTCCTGACGCATATCGTCACAAAGTTGAACCAGCACGTTGGGTTGTGTTGTGGTACCAATATTAGGGCAAACGAAGCATTCCAAAAGCGCCTCAGCATGGATACATCCCACCGTCGGTGTTTCTTAACCTGTCTATTCAGGCGGCAAGTGAGCCGACTTGATGCATTTTCGTACCTACAGGTTGGTCTTATAAAAAACGATGATTTTGACTGGCTGCTTGACATATCTCCTGCTGGTGCGTCACCTATCCCTGGGCTCAACGAGGAGAGCCTTTCCAACTTTATTCGCCTACTGTTCAACATTGAAAATAATGCTCAGTTTGAGGTGCTGTACGCGGCTTGCAATAAATGGTCACTTCTTCGTTCGCATTTCTCATACCTACTTGATGGCGTTTTAATTGACTCTCGGGCTGCCGAACAGGACCGTGAGAATCTGAGGTTGGAGAGGAAGCTGCAAGAACATCGGGAACGATTTACGTCGCCAGTCGTTGCAGATTTGCCATCTGAAATATCAAGCTTATTAGTGCGCGCCGAGAACGGAGAATGGCAGGCTTGGTGGCAGCTCAATCTTGCTTTAATGCTTACCCCGCAAAGTTCAAGCGTAGGTGACGAACTGAACTATTTCATTACGAGCATGACTGGCTGGCTGACTGCAGATGAGACCATCCGACAACGAATTATCACGACTTCAGAACGATATCTAAGCGAAGCGGAATCCTCAGCAGATTTATGGTTGGGCCAGAGGCAGATGAACCTCCAGAGAGGTGACCTTGCCGCAATGCGCGCATTTATCCTGCTGCTTCAACTGGCGACAGATAACTATCAGAGAATACCGACAGTTGCCTGGAAAAAGTGGACGCCAGTGATCATTGGGTTGCCATGGCAGGGCGTTATTACTGATTGTCTGGAGCGCAAAGCTCTCTTGCAAGATGCATTGATTAAAGCCCCGCAGGAATTCATCGCTACGGTGTTAAAAATTCTACACCTAGAGAAGGCGCGCAACCGGATATCTACAGAATGTCAAGGCTCCAATTTGTCGTCTCCATTTTGGTTCTTGCACACTCTCGATGGTTGTTGGAACAATGAAAGGCTTAAAGCAGCAATGTTTGAAGAAATGTGCAATTCGGATATTACTACGCCAGAATACGCCGCTTTATTGGATGTACTCGTCAAAGCTGCCTACGATCCAGCCATCAAACACGCACTGGCACGAATTGAGGTTCTCAAAAAAGAAGATCTGGATATCGCAGCTGTTTTGATGCGTCGTATTCCTGTCAAGGTGTGGCCATGTCTTTGGCAAAACATGGTCAATTCAGATGAATTGGCGCGCGCTGTGCTAATGCGTTATGCAACGAGTTACGCTCTTTATAGTACACCATTTTACGTGGAAAATGATGATGAGGCGATCGCAGATCTCTATTTGCTGATGGAGCGTCTATTCCCGCCCGAGAATGATCCGGAAAGTACATCAGGTTTTGTGAGTCCGCTTGATTCTATTTCGTACCTTCGCGATAGCGTGCCGCGATATCTCGCAGCTAAGGGCACAGAAGGGGCGGTTCGGGCGCTGAGGCGCTTAGCTGTCGAGCGCACTAATATACCACTTCTCCCATTCGAATTGAGCCGCGCTGAACTATCGTTCCGAATGAAAACGTGGTCGCCACTGACTCCCAAAGAGATTTTTGCACTGACCGATCAGCCAAACTCCAGGCTTATAACTTCGGCTGAAGATCTGCTTCGTATTCTGGAAGACACACTTGCAAAGTTTGCAACTGAGTTGCATGGTGCCCAAACGCCCGTTCGAGATCTATGGGATCGGCAGAGAGGAAAAAACATCTATTGCCCTATCGACGAAAACGGCCTTTCAGATGTTATTGCACGTTATTTGCGGCGGGAGCTCGAGGGAGTAGGGATTTTCGCCAATCGCGAAGTGGAGGTGACGCGGCGGCCGAGTGCGCCGGTTGGGCAACGTACAGACATCTTGATTAATACACTCAGGCGCACGACAAATGGGGGGACATTTGATCCGATCGCTGCGGTCATTGAGGTGAAAGGTAGTTGGAATTCTACATTATTTACGGCCATGGAGAGCCAGCTTGTGAACGACTATATGGTTCGGTTTAGCGCACCTGTTGGAATATACCTCGTCGGCTGGTTTGATACTGCGCATTGGGCTCGCGATGATTACCGTCGGGGCATCCAAGAAAAACATGGTACTTTTGCTGACGTCCGTGAACGGCTTAATCAGCAGGCCATGGTAGTGGGGCCTGGCGGGTTTCAAGTGAAGGCTGTTGTTATCGAAATGCGAGCTCCAGGTACATAAAGGTAGTAACTGTTTGTTTTTTGGTAATGCGTCGAAAAGTCTTGTTTGTTCATCTCGCTAAATCTTGTTTTAAGATATCCTGTGCACCACTTTGAGTCATGGCTCTAGTGGAATGATATATAATGGGAAAAGAAATGATCATGAAGAAAAAGCTCCTCATTATTGTAGGCGCTGGGGCGTCCATAGAATTTGGACTTCCTTCCGTCGATGATGTTGATGGTATGTTTGACATTTGTGCTGGACAGATGTTGCCGTTGATTTCAGAACCTATGTCGAACTTGTATCGTTATTGCAAAGATGCCATTGACAACTATTATCAGGCAGCTTCGAGTCCAATGCTACGAAAACGGGCGAATTTCGAGGAGCTGCTGTATCATCTCAACCTGCTAGTGCCATATTGCTCGGATGTGCAGCGCGTTCATGGCTCCAATGCGCTGCTTGAGCTGCGTCAATTGCCGGAGGTACGTCAATTTGGTCTCCCAAAGGTCGTCGATGGCAACGTCCTACGTTATCTTAGCAATGCGCTGATGGATGCCTTGGTCGACCACTTCATCGACTCCTGTGCTGAGATCGCGGTCAATAAAGCTGACGAGATCTCGCTGCTGCGGGATTTTCTCGCGACACTGAGCAAGGAGTTCGACATTGGCATTGTCACGCTCAACTATGACAACCTGATAACACAGGCCTGCCCATGGCTCTTTACTGGGTTCAACCTAGAGACCGGCGCTTTCGAACCGCTCACAGTACTGCGGCGCGACGATTGGAACTTCATCTACCACCTGCATGGGTCGATCCATTTTGCGATGATCGGCGCTGGGCACGATATGCACGCGATCACTTGGGCAAAAACACCTACGAAAGGGCATCAGGTTCATTGCAGTGGCCGGAATGGCCAAGGTTCGGCAGAAGGAGTTGCCTTTCCAACGTCCACGATCATCGCGGGCTACGGAAAGACGCAGCAGATTCTGCGTCAGCCGTTTCGAACTTACTATGCGCAAGTGAATCGGCTAGTGCACGAGGCAGACAGTCTGCTGTTCTTGGGCTATGGTTTCGGCGACCAGCACCTCAATGCGGTGTTTTCGGAAGCACGCGATCGGTGCCGGCCGGTGGTCGTAGTCGATTGGGCGAAAGATGACCAGGATCCCTTGCAGTCCCGTAGGGACACATGGTCGCACCAACTGTTCAAGATGTTGCCGGGCAATGCGCATAGTATGGGCGAGCCCGGCAGCGGCGTGCCGGTATCTATTGGCGATCTCAAGGCGGCCAATGAAGTCGAGGCTTCGAACGATCCAGATTGCCCGCTGGCGGTTTGGTACAACGGTATGTTGGCTGCCTGTCAGTATTCAAACAAGATCCTCTCTCACTTGAGGTGGCGGCCAGCAGTGTGATAAGGCGAACAGCATTCCGGTCAACGACAACGACCAACTGTCGGCCGACGGTGCTAAGATAGACATGATCGTTATCAGGTTACAAAATAGCAATAAGCATCGTTCGAAAGCAAATTTGTTTACATTTGTACAAAATTTGGTGGACATGTTCGTCGTTTATTATTTATAACATATGGTGTTAGTTAAATTGTTTACAAAATTTAATATGTATAACCGTTTATCACCAGCGCTGAAACCGTCTGCCAACCGCGCGCCAAGCTGCACCGTGTTCGATTCTGACAGAGGGGGCAATGCCCGGTATTACAATCGATACCCAAGGAACAATCAAATGAATCTCGAACGAAACCATATTGCCTTCCAGATTTTTCTTGAATTATTAGCAAAGGAAAAAGTATACGGTTCTTTTTTGCATGATGAAATGGAGAAAATTAACGAGATGGTAGAGCTGGCATATAAGGCATCAGATTTATTCATAAAAGAACTAAAGAAAACATCGAGCTACAATTATGGAAGTTTCAACACTATGGAATGATTATCATCTTGATAAATTTTTAACAATATATTTTAGGTCGGCCTTGTAACCGGAAAAATTCTTCCTGGAATATATACGTTCGATGTTCGCCAGATTGTCTGCTCCGTGAAAAATTAGCACAGAGGATTTAATCGGTATGGAAGCAAGGCATAGTGCTGATTTTGGGTACGATGGAGTGCCATTTCCATCAACTATATTAGAAAGCTCTTTCAAAGACTTTGTAATGCTCTCGCCAGAGTATCCAACATACTCAATAATGTCTTTCAAGTTTCCTGTATACCTCAACTTTGCATACGCCAGCATATAGTTTCCAGCTCCAGCTCGCATATAATATGGTTTGCAGCTAATGTGCTTATCAAGCAACGGATAACTTTTTTCTGCGGACAAATAAACTTTTCCAAATCCATTAGTAGCCAAGCCATCTCTTGCGAGAAATGCGGGCATCCAATGATATTCTACACATCCAACAAGAAAGAAAAAGAGGATAGAACCAGCTGAAAAGACGACGCTCGCTTTTTTTGAAACCGAGAGTATTGCTAAAAGGTATACAATAATCAGAAAGAAAGTTATGAGGAACAATTTTCCCCATATTACCCATGATGAGTTGAATGAAAAATTAACATTAAATAATAGAAGAATGCCATACGCAGAAAATGCGAAAGCAATCAATACGTAAGCAAATGAGAGGAGGGCGAAAAATACTTTGACAACTATTTTTAATCTTGTGAAAAACGGCGCTTTATTTGATGCCGCAGATTTCCAGCTAGATAGCAGAGAAAGCCCATCATCTTTCAGCTTTTTTATTTCATCCTCATTTTTCGCTAGCGCCAGAATAAGTAGGGTTGGCATCACTATCAGGGCAACGATAGGTACTGAGATAAGAGCTGCTGGAATAGCAACCCGCATAATAGTGGACATTGTATTTGGGGCATACCCAACATGATATACTAGATATGCTTCAAAAGCAGCACCAGTGAAAAACAGGCAGGTAAGATATAATCTGTAAAGTACTTTCCAAGATTGATCGTCAAACATACACTATTGTTCCTCATATGAGACATTTGGAATCAAAAATGGAATTGGTTTTCGTTAGCCATACACTTAACCCAATCACTCATTTTCAACACTAACTATCATACGGTTGCCAGTCTATGGATGAAAAGAACAGAACGCAAGATAAAGGGCTCACGGCTTTGGTATAGCTTTCTATTTTTCGTCGTCGCCCGTGGACGGCTCGCCGGATGGCGCAGAAAGCTATACCAGATTTCAACGTCGGACGTGGTTTTATGGTATAGCTTTCTCTGCGAGCCAGGAGAGTGATCACCCGGCCAAGGTCTCCGCAATCAGTACAAGACAATCGAGAAATGGTATGGCGTAGATTGGGAATGGATGGGTGGTTGCCGATAGCTATACGCCCAGCAAGCTCAGCAGTTCCTCCAGCGTAGGTTCGATCCCTCTCCCAGCTTTCAGGGCGTCAATGCCGAAGTGCGTGGCGTAATGCTGCGGATCAAGGGCATCATCGCCGACGAAGTGCGCAAGCCTTGCTTTCAACTCTTTGGCAGAGCCCACCGCATTCTGTCGAATGACGCGCAGCAGCATCGCCTCAATGCAGGGCTCGGACTTCAACACCTGAATGCGTTTTTGGCGTGCGAGTTTTTGCACCGCTGGCGTCCAATCCGTGTCGGTATCGAGCAAGGCAGCAATCTGGTCAAACTGGTAGACGCGAGCCTGGCGAATGGCATAGTCGACCACATGCCCGGCGCCTTTGCCGTAGGCACAACGCAGAGTGACGCGTAAGCCACTGCCGCGCGGAACATACAGCGCCTTGACGTGCTGCAAAAAGGCTTGTTCCGTCTCTCCCTCGCCCACGAGCAACAGGGTGCGGTATTGCGGGTGCTTTGCGAGCCGCGATGCCATTACAGATGGGGCACTGCGCCAAACGCACCGGCCATGTACTTGCCGTACAGGCTGACATCGCCGCGCACGCCGCTGATCTGATTGAGCCGCAAGGCAGTGCTTTCGCAATCCGCGTTCTTCTCCACCAGCATGACTTGCTGCTTGTCCAGCAGGTTCAGCACCTCAATGGCGTGGCTGGTGAACACCAGTTGGGCGTTATGCGGATTGGTGCGCTGGCTGGCGAACAGGTCGAGAATCGCCGCCAGCATGTGGGGGTGCAGGTCGCTCTCGAATTCGTCAATGACCGCCAAGCCGCCCTTGTTCAGGGTTGGCAGCAGAAACGAGAGCAAGGAGAACGCACTCTTGGTGCCATTGGATTCCAGGAAAAAGGGCAGCTCGAAATCCTGACCGTGGCTGGCATGGCGGCCATAGGGCATCCAGACCTTCTGCTTGACGTCGGGGTCGAGCACGTTCTGCACAACTTCCGCCTCTCGGATGCTCAGGCCCGACAGGCCCAGATCCCAGACGCGGAGCAGGCGCTCCACCTGCGCGAGTAGGGACGGGTTCTCATAGAAGCTCTTGCTGGCCTGTAACACGGCCAGATCGCCCGTCTGGACGCGGCCCACCATGTTGACGTTGCTGCTGACGATGGGCGTGGCCAAGCTGAGCGCAAGGGGCACGCCGTACTGCGCGGCCCAGGCGATTAGCGACACGTTGGGCCGGGCTTCCACGGCCTTGCTCGGGTCGAGGCCAAAGTCCTGCTGTCGCACGGTGTAGGCCGCCTTGCCTTCATCCCAGTCCCGGATGTAGACATAGCGGAAGCGGTCATGTTTACGGTATAGCGCTTCGTGGAGCACGCGCTGTGGCGTGCAACGCAGCACATAGCGCCACAGCTCACCGTTGATCTCGGCGGTACATTCCAACTCCACCGGCTCGGAAGCGTTGGCAAAGTGGGGAGAAACGGGAATCGGCGCACCGGGCGTCGTCTGCTGGAACGATGTACTCAGAAACCAGCCCAGAAAGGCTAGAGGCTTAAGCAACGCCGTCTTGCCGGATGCGTTCGCGCCGATGACGCCCAGCACTTTGGACACGCGCTGACCGGCGGCGCCGGTAGCGGTCCAGTCGGTGCGGGGCGCACGCTCATTGACGAGGAGATTGACCTCCACACGATCCCGAAAGGACTGGAAATTGGTCGCCGCATAGCTGTGCAGCATGATGGCTCCTAAGTTGAGTTTGGTACACAATTCCGTGCTAAGAAGACTTTAGTCCGTCTTGGTCGCGTTGTCTATTGTCTGGTCCCAGGTAGTATCCTAGGGAAGCCCATCGTGGGTATGCGCACACTGAGCAACGGCGGTCGAAAGCCGAAGGGCGCTCACAACCTACCGAAAGATCTACCATATTTCCACGTCGGACGTGGTTTTTTGGTATACCTTTCCCCGCCTGGTCATGGCCAACCCGGCGACTGCGACTCAGGATTTTCCCTCGGGAACGGTTATCGCTACCTGTTTGCTTGCCCACAGAAGGAGCACTTCGCGATTACGATGCGTCCAGTCCAGATGGGAGAGCCACAGGGTCATCGGAATAGCCAGCCAGATGATGGTCAGAACCCAAAGCGACAGGGCAGCCCAGAAGTTCCCCGCAGTGATGATCGTGGGTGCGCTGAGATGCGAAAAATAGAAGAGCGCTGCCACGGAAGCCAGGAATCCCCCAAAGAATACCGCCACATGCACCATCGTTTCTGAAGCTCCACTGTCCAGCCAGAACCACCAGGGCAGCTTTCCCGATGACGGTACCGGGCCCGGCGCAGGATGAGCGCCTATCCATTGCGCCCGACGGGAACGGAAGCGGAGCGGCACGCCTTTGCGGTACAGGAGGGGCGGTCTCAGTGCCAAGCAGCAGCAGGAGCAGCGTCATCGCCATGGCATAGAGCAGCAGGTCGCCCAGGGCGAGCCAAGCCGTCAGGGGCGTTTTGGGCAGGAGATTCGCAACGGACAGGATGCCCATCACGGTCAATGCCAACAGGAACACCCAGGAAGCCCAAGAAACCTGAACCAGGAGACGCTGGAGCCATTTTGCTCCGCAATCCGGGGCGAACGTCTCACAATAACATTGGATGGCCCAAATTTCGCTAGCTGCGCTCGGGATTGCGGCATCGCGGAGAAACAGTTCCAGAAAACCCGCACCATCAGGAAACCAGATGAACTGCCCCATCCAGAACGTCCCCGCAAGCAATACCAAGAAAAACAGACTAGCAGACATGGTATATAACCCTGCTTCGGTGGCACAAGGAGCGATGGCGCTCAACACGCCGCCGTCCTTGTCGTGAGACTATACGGACATCTGCCTAGGTATAGCCAGGCACCGATCACCGGCACAACCTTCGATACCGCCGGGCATCACCCTCCCCCACACATCCCACACCAACGGTTTGGCCATAACCAGCCGGTACCCGCGCCGGTGAAGTTCGGCTGGCGTCGCCCAAAAATCGACGACGGCACCCTTTATGTGCAAACAGGGCGCCTCGTCCTGATGGTCGCACCCCAGAACTGGTAACAGCCGCCCGTCATGTCGCCGGATAACTCCGGCCCAGTGTTGTGCGGCCATCACATCATCCCCTTCCGGGTTCGCTCTGGCATCTCGTCCCAGAGCACGACCTTGCGCACCCGGCCTGCCCGGTGGATAGTGGCCATGAGCTCAACGATCTTGGTGGAGCGGTCGAAGAGATAGTTCAGGGTTAGCCCGTCGCGGTATTGGACGGCGAGCGTGGTATAGCTTTGCGCAACAGGTGTACGGCGGGATACTGCCAGAGAAGAGAGTGCCATGTGGTCCCCCGAGGATGCCGACCCGTAGTGGGTAGCTTCGATGGGAACAGTTAACCATTCTTAACCACAGAAAGTCAAGCTAGCTTTTCTTCATCAAGGGTATTCAATGGGAAAGCGGCAATCTCGCCGGAAATGGCTTTGCGCATCGAGTCCTGGCTAGGACCAGACCGGAGCGGACGCGCGGATCCCTGGGTCGGCCAGCAGGCAGCGTATGACCTCTGGCAGGCGCGCCGAAAGTCCCATTCCGTGATGTAATCGGCACCGCATCCGGCTTAGATGCTAATTAAGAACCATTTCCGATAGGTCTGGCCTTGCGGGTCAGCTCTTCCACTATTTCTTCGTTTTTCCGTTTAATATCCTCAAGCTCGCGAATGACGGCTTCCTGTTGACTGGATGTCAGCCGGTCGAAAATCCCCAGCAGCGCTCGCTGTTTGGGTGTAAGCGCAATCGTGCCCGTGCCGAATGGGAGCCCGTCCAAGCCTGACCCCTCTAGCATATTTCCCTCGCCACGCATCACCCAGTCGGGCCTGATCCGCAAACTCTTGTGGATGGCACTCAAAGCTTCCCATGCGGGCTTGGTCACGCCAGTTTCCCATTGATGGACAGCAGACTTGCTCACGCCGCCAGCGTGTGCTCCCAGCTCCGCCTGAGTCAGGTTCAGGCGATCCCTTATTTCTTTAATTCGGTCGGCAATATCGTTCATCGATCAAGTATCCTTACCGCAATGAGAAGTGTCCTTGACTTTATCCGGAAAGTACACTTTACTAGGCGTATGAACTGCATACGGACCAAACGAGAGGCAATAAAACTTTTCGGCGGCACGATGAAAGCCGTCGGTGACGCGCTGGATATTACCCGCCAAGCCGTAAGCCAGTGGCCAGAAGACTTGCCGCAAGACAAGTCCGATCGGCTAGTTGGTGCCGCTGTCCGACATGGACTTTTAGTCATTGCTTCTGACTCCACTTCCACACCGCACACTACCGCCGCCCAGCAAGAGGAAGAACCCCATGGCTAGGCCCAACCCTCTTCCCCAGGCGCACCCTCGCCCTCACCACGCTTTCCCAGGGAGGTCCTCATGAAAATGCAGCCACAATCCGAACTGCTGGAAGATACCATAAGTCTGGAAGACGCTCCGCACCGACCCCATACCCGTCGCACATCCAGCGAAGAATGGTATAGCTGGGGGGAGAATAGCGAGACGGAATACCAAAAAGGCATCCGCTTCTGCGCGCTGTACCGCAAGGACACGCGCTCCAGAAGAGAAGAGGCGGAACTGGGTACAGCCTATTGGGGGGCCTATCAGGCGGCCTTTACCACAGTAGCCCGAATTGCGCACAAGGCCGGGCTGCACGATTCCGAGCTGATCTCCGACTGCGCCGCAGGATTGGTGGATTTCTGTGCTCGTCAGTATGATGAAACTGCCGTCGGGCGGGATAACCGGCCAAAATCCTTTTTTGCCTACCTGAAAAATATCGCGTTCGCCTATCTCCGCAAGCACCGGGACTTTTTGGCCTTTGCCAAAAAAATGACCGGAACCGGATTTTCGAGCCAGGACCTGATGACTGTTGCCACCTTTGGGCGGGAAGAGGACCGTCTGGAACGAGCGTCAGCCTCCGAGTACGACCACCGGGATGTGTTCGACACCCTGGATCCGGACGCCGTGGAGTCTTTATACGCTGAGGAGTGGACGGGCTTTGCGGTTGAAGAATACGAAGGAGAAGACGCCGGGCAGATCATCGAAACGATGGAAGAACACCTGCCTGAGACACTCCGGGATTGGGTGGATTACCTGCTGGATCAGGTCCGCCACAGCGGATTGTCTCCTGCCCTGCTTGCCGTGCGCGTACCGGCCATCCTGGAGCAACTGAAGTCCGCGACAGGCGCCCGTCTCATGGACATCATAAAAAGACTCATTGCCCGCATGAAATCCGGTTGCCGGGAGGCTCTCGACCTGCTCCGCGCCCTGCGGGCAAACATCCCCGGGCAACACGAGCGGACCCTCAAGCTGATTGACGAGGTTCTGGACAGCATCGAAACCGCATCACAACCCCTACAGCGGGAGAATTGCTCAGCCATGACTGCGGTGCATGGGCCGGCCCCACAACAAGTTACCCTGACGCAGGGTCCGGATATTGCGGACCCAGGCGAAATCCATCCCCGTATCACCGATGCCGTTGAGGTTTGTAAGGTCCTGGATACCGCTGCTGAATCGGACACTCCGGATAGCGACACTCAGCCGGTAGGCTACGACAAAGATCTCGGTTTTTTGATTGACGTGTCGGATCTTCGGCACGGCCGGGTTCCGCCGGCCAAGGCCCGGTTCATGATCGTTGAGACACCTCCTGCCGACCCGCCGGGGACGCCACCCCGCCTGGACGAGTATCCAGGACCTGGGAAACCGGGGCCTACGGAAGATCGCATGGTTTTCCTGGACCGGCGGGTGCGCCGACTCCAGTCACCGTTCTTGCAGGAGCCTCCAGAGGTGGGGAGAAATTTTCGACCGCCGCTGCGGAGCGCCGGGCAGATGGCCATGGCCCTGTAGGAGTGTGTCATGGATCGTTTGTTGACCGCGACCGAGCTTGCCGAGGTTCTGGGGCTGTCCCCAAAGACCGTGAGCAAGCGCGACCCCAGGACGTTACCCCAGGCCGTCCTCCTGCCAGGCGCGAGGGGCCGCCGGTGGCGGGAAAGTGATGTAGAGACTTGGCTGGCATCGCTCCCCAAGGCGCTCGTGCCGAGCGAGCACTTCCACCAGCGTCCAGGACGCAAGCGGAAGATCGTGCCATGAAAAGTCCGCTGCCATACCTGGGCGGGAAAAGTCGCATGGTAGAGAAAATTCTGCCCCTGCTGCCCTCTCCGGATCGTCATCTGACTTACGTCGAACCCTTTTGCGGCGGGGCGTCCCTGTTGTTTGCCCGGAGGCCAGTGGGCATCGAGGTCATCAACGACCGCAATGGGGATGTGATGCATTTTTTTCGCATCCTGCGGGACCAGGGTGACGCTCTCCGAGAGTATCTGCAAAACACGCCTTACGCCCGCGCGCTGTATGCATTCTGGTCGGACCCCCGCTATCGATGTGGCTCCGATCTGGAACGGGCCGCAAGAACGTTCTTTTTGGCCAGGGCATCTTTCATGGCGATGGCCCAGCGGGACGAAGACCGCGCTCCCGTGGGCTTTGCGGTGGCTAAGTACCTGGATAACCGCGCCCGGGCCATGATGAATAAAGTCGATGATGAACTGGTCCGCGTCCGGGACCGTCTGCGGCATGTGGTGATAGAGAACGAGGATGTCCTGGAGATCATCGACAGGTACGACAGTGAGAATGCCGTGCTGTACTGCGACCCGCCTTATGTAGAGGAAACAAGAAAAGGTGGAGGGTACGCCTTCGAGTACAGCGACGAGGATCATGTACGGCTATTAGAGCGTCTGAAACAAAGCCCTGGATATGTGGCAATTTCTGGATATGCGCACCCGATCTATGCCGAGGCTCTGGAGTCCCAGGGCTGGGAGCGCCATGATTTTCCCCTGCACTGTAATACCGTGCGCAACATCGGCGTGAAGACAGATCTGGACGCCCAGCGCATGGAAAGCCTCTGGTTAAACCAGCGCTTACGCGAGTACCACCACACCCGGTCAACGCGACAATCTGTGCTGGCTTTAGAGTTTGCCGCTATATAAAAGCGGCTATCTGCAAAACCTGTTGATTACAGACGTCGCGACAAACGCGCCTCAATGGCAGACAGATGCGCC
>JAJYPA010000142.1 GCA_021795795.1 Pseudomonadota bacterium
CCTCGAGGGTTTCGACGGTGTGTGAAGGCAGCCGAGGAACGGCTTAGTGAATATGAGGGTTACGGAGGATAATGGATAATGATTATTACGGGGTTGAGGACCGCAGAAGAATCACTCAGAGAGGATCTCAAAGATCCGGAGTTTCGCAAGGAGTGGGAGCGGACAGCGCTAGCGCGTGCCGTGGCTATTGAGGTAATCAAGTACCGCGCAGAACATGGTATTTCCCAAACAGAGCTAGGCCGAAGACTGGGGATGCACCAGCCCGCAATTTCTCGGCTCGAGGAGGGAGACCAGACTCCAAGTATTGACATGCTCAAACGGTTGTCACAGAAGCTTGGGATCGATCTCAATATAAATATCCACGCCGGTGAGTTAGACGTCGAGCGGTTAGACAGAGTGATCGCGAGTAAGGAGCGACAACTCTTGCGCTAAGCGGAGCCAGTGGCGGCCATCCTCCCGGCTGATCTATCGGAAATCCGACGATTCTGTTTTGCGCCTGGCCCGGCTTGGGTTACACATGCGGAGCTGTTCAGATAACACTGGCGGGGCCAGATATTTTCAAAGTTAAAAAAACCTCCTCTGATATTAGAAATGAAGTCTCTGAAACTAAAGGCTCATGAGCAACGAATCAGAATTGCGGACCATGTTTTCAAGAGTTGCTGCCACAAACACCAGTCAAAGGCCAAACCAAAAAGCCCAGGAATCACACATTTGCACCAAAGGTGCAAATGTCCTAACGCATGCTAAACTTACCGCAACGGGGAGGTATCACCCCCGGCGAGCAGGAGGCTTCGACAATGGGACTATCCGTTAGCGCAGTGAGCGCGAAGCAGGCGCAATACTACATCGACGCCGTGGCGAAGGGCCGAGAAGATTATTATTCAGGCGACGGGGAAGCCGCGCCGACCGCGTTCCGAGGCCGCACCGACGGCGGCTGGGAGCGCCCAGAGCAAGTCTCGGTCGATACCGTGGCGGAGATGCTCAAGCTCGGCGAGGAGGGCGACCACCGCAAAAACGTCGCCTACGATCTCACGTTCTCCGTTCCTAAATCGGTGAGCGTGCTATGGGCCACTGGAGATGCGGAGACGCGAGCGGTCATCGAGAAGAATCTGCGGCTGGCGTCAGAGGCCGCAGTCGGGTCGATGCACTGGTATGCGAGAGAGGGCCACGCCGGAGCTCGCGTGATCGAGGTGGACCCGCCGGCGAACATGTTCGACTTCCGCCACCGCACCAGCCGAGCGCTCGATCCTCAGCTCCATTCTCACATCTTGGTCGAAAACCGCATCGAGGTTGACGGCCGTGCTCTGACTCTGGACGGGCGGGAGGTCTACGCGCAGGCTAAAAACGCAGGGATGGTATTTGACTCAGTTTTGCGCCGAGGCCTCACCGAAGAACTAGGAGTGGCGTGGGAGCCGACCAAAGCCAACGGAGCCTCGGGAGATATTCGCGGAGTGAGCAAGGAGCTGATCGCGTTTTGGTCGTCGCGGCGGGCAGACATTGAAGCAAAGTTGGACGGGTGGAAGGCAGAGTTCGAGGCCGCAACCGGAAGGGAACCAACCGCGAGAGAACAACGCAAAGCGGCGGAGGGATTCACTCTTTCGACCCGCCGAAAAAAGACGGGCTCCCACTCGAGCGAGGACCTATTAAGCCGGTGGCAGTCCGAGGGCAAGGTCTACCAAACTAACGCCCTAGCCGACGCCCCGAGCGCGGCGGCGAGTTGGGCCAGTACTCAGCGAGGCACTCGCGAGGACATCCAAAACCGTCTTGTGGGAGCGAGGCCAAGCCGGGGCGATTCCGCAGACGCGCTCGTTGCCGCAGTGGACGCCCACAGCCAGCCCACGCTCAATCGCTGGCAGCTGGAAGTTGAGGCGCGGAAGACCCTGCCTCAGCGCGAGCGGGAAACCCCGGCGGAATGGAGCGCCCGCGTCGAAGCCCTTTGCGAGCAGGCGGCCAGGAGCGGTGCTTTGGTGGCTATTCCAATCGAGGGCGACAGCCCTCGTTCAGAGCGGTATACCACGCAAGGTCAAATCGCCAAAGAGCGCGAGGTCGTTGATGTGCTTGCCAGCAAAGGTCATGATGGCCGTGCGGGCCGCAAGCTAGCCGAGATGAGCGCAGAATATGCCCAAGCCGCCGTCGCGGCTGGCACGCTCAGCCAGGAGCAGGCCGAAGCTATCCAGATGCTCGCGGGTGCTGAGACGCGAGGGGCGGCACTGATCGGAGCGCCAGGAGTCGGCAAGACCACTACCCTCGGAGTAATGGCAGAAGCCGCTTCCGAGGCTGGCTGGACAGTTACCGGCCTTGCCTCGACTGGCCGTGCGGCTGCTGAGCTGTCAGGCGCGACGGAGCGCGGCGGCGGCCAGAGCTCCACTATCGCCAATTGGCTGATCGAGCGCCGACGCGAGGCGGGCGTGCCGACCACGGATGAGCTGATGCTACACTGGGCGGGATCGCATCCTGGACCCGAGGTGCCACGCCACGAGCTGATTATGCTCGATGAGTCGAGCATCACTTCCACCGACGACCTCGCGAAAATCGCCGCATATGCTCGGTATGCCGAGGCCAGGGTCATCCTAGTTGGCGATCACCGACAGATCGGCAGCGTAGAAAAGGGCGGCGTGTTGCTTGGGATAGCCACCGCAGAAGGTGCCGAGGCCGAGCGCGTGGGGCTGGCGCGAATTCCGACGGCCACCATTGAGACAGTCGTACGCCAGCGCGAGGAATGGGAGCGGAGAGCCGCCGAGCAGCTACGACAGGGCGGTGCCAAGGCAGAGATGGCGGTTGACGCTTACGCTGAGCACGGGCGCGTTCACGCTGTTGCGGGCACCCTCGAAGCCAAGCGGGAGATTGCGGCGCGCATGGCCGATGACGTGGCGGCGGGCAAGCACTCGATAGCCATCGGCTACACAGGGAACGCCGTCAATCAACTCAACGCCGCCGTTGTCGCAGAACTCGTAAATCGCGGCGAGTTGCCCCAAGAGACGCTCCCAGACTTTGGGTTCCGGACGGGCCAGCAGGTCATCACGCGCAAAAACCTGTACGAGGCCACGGAGACGCGAAAGCGCGAGATGGTCGTCAAAAACGGCGACCGCTGGACCGTGGTCGGCCAGGTCGGCTCGGGCCAGGAGGCCGAGCTGGTGGTCGAAAAGCTCGGGAGCGGAGAACGCCGGACGTTGGATCGGGGGTATGTCGAGGCCACGATCTCAGGCGGCGGACGACAAGTCCAAGCGGGGTACGCCAGCACCCCGATCACCATCCAGAGCGCCAGTCTGGACGGCAGCTCTTATACACTAGCCTCTGAACAGGCGGCCTCCTCCAGCATCCTGGTGCCTATGACCAGAGGAAAAGACGAAAACCACCTGTTCGTTCCGACCGGCGTGGAGGCCAGAACACACGATCCGTTGGTGGCGACGGCCGAGCGGCAGGAGCCGCAGGCAGAGGCTGTCTCGTGGTTCAAAGCAAAGGCAGCGGCAGCTCCGGCGGAAAAGGACAAATCCGCCCTGCATCACCTGGCTCAGGCCCGCGAGCGGGCGGCGGCGATCAAGGAAGCAGCAGAGCGCGGGGGAGAAGCCGCCAGAGAGGCCGCAAGGGCGGCGACGGCCGAGCGGCAAGCCCAGGAAGAGCAGAACGCTGGGCGGATGATCTAAAAAGCCGGTATAAAAGGGTACCGGGGGGTTTGTTGTCGGGCCTTAAATCGAATCGTAGGGGATAGTTTATAGCCACTCCCACGGCTCGTGGTCGTAGCGGCCGCTCTCTTTGCGGCGGCGGCACTCATCCGACACCGAGGCCAGCCTCAGACAAGTTTCCAGGCTCATCCGCTCCCCCCAATCGTCGGCGCGGGCCGACCGCGCATCCAAAAGCTCGTCGTCGGTCATTGCCGCCGACTCCGCGTCGAGCTCTGCCCGCAACTTCCTTGCGTACTTCCTTATCCGATACTTTCTCAACATCTCATCCTCCTAGTTCTGGATCGCTTCAGCCCAAGGCCCGACGCGACGGTCGATGACACGCCACGCGCCGGTGTCGGCTTCTCCGAAGACGTGGTTCGGCTCGATCCTGTCGCGCATTTCGGCGGACGTGGTGGAGCCGTCGTCCTCCATTGCGCCAAACATTACAGTACGGTCGCGGCGCTTGGTGGTGCTGATTTTCGTGACCTCGTGCTGGCCCTCTCCGTCGGCGAGATGCTTGGCTAGGCCAATCGCTGGGGTTCCCGCCGCGACCATGACTAGAGGCCAGCTGTTCAAAATCCACCCGGTCCTGTCTTCGCCCGCCCAGATCTTGGCCTGATGTTCGTGCTGCAAAACGGCGACGACGTGAACCCCGAGGGAGCGGCCCTGCGCGGTCCATTCGTGGATGTTCGGAACGGGCGCGAGCGAGGCCATCTCATCTAGGATGATCAGGTGATCGCCTTGCGTGGTCGAGGCTTCCGTCCAGAGCGCGAGAGCTAGCGCGGCCATTGGAGCGCGCCACGCGTCGCTTGCGCTTGATGGAACGATCACCGCGAGGAGATCGTGTTCCGATGCAGCCCACGCGCCGGGATCGAACGCTTGGCGGCCGCTTTCGTCAGGGTACTTGTACGCCCCGAGCGCTATCGCCGCAGTTTGATAGCGGGAGAGAGCCGTCACATTGTTCGCCTGGAGCAGGGTGGCAGTTTCGAGGATCTGCCCCGCAGCGGCGCGCTCGACGGGCGAGAGCGACAGCGGCACCGTCGCGACCTGCTGTGCGAGGTTGGTCAAGTTCCGCAGCTGGAGTTCCCCAAATAGCCGCTCAGCGCCTGGCGCGCCGTTAGATGCGGCTTGCGTAAGGAGCAGATCGGAGCCAGCCAGGGGCTGGGGGTCGAGGAGGTCATGCCAGCTCGACGCGCCAGCCTTGATAGTCGCAGCCTCAATGATGGTCGCGTCGGCAATCAGGCCGGACGACGCCTCGGTCCAAAAGCTCTGTGATGCCTCACCTTGGCCGACGACATCAGAAAGGCAGCGCGCGAGCACCGTCGAGCGGGCCTGGACTTTGTTTGCCGAGCTCGCGCTGGCGATCCATAGTATTGGATCCCAGCGGCAGTCGAGGACCTTCCATCCGGCCGCCTCAAGCGAGGCCAGGCGGGCCTCCCCGTCCGCGTCGAGACATTCCCTGCCCTCCGGCGTGATCAGGTGGATCGCTGCGGGTGTGGCGGTCAACGCTTCTGGGATTACATCGCCCTTCGTGGAAAGGACCGCTGCCGGACCAGCGCTGGTCCACCGCGCGATGAAAGACCGGAGGAGCGTAGTCTTGCCCGATCCGGTGGCACCGAGAATTAAGGCGTGCGGGAACCATGCACGGCCCAAGTTGATTCCGAGCTCTCGGCCAATTGCGATAGGCATGCCCACGCGCCAGCCACGTTGAGGCAGGGCAGTGTGAGCGGGGTGGTAAACGCGGGCCAGGTCGTGCGGGTCAGCTTGAGTCGCCGCTGCGGTTTGTTTGACAACCTCAGAGCTCGATCCCCGCTCGCTAATTTTGTTCGCCAGCCATTTACCCAGAATCAGCAGGATGATTAGTCCGATGATGCGGCCGGTCCAGCCAGACCAGGCGAACAGCCCCAGCAGGACCACCAACGCCAGCAGGCTGCGGTTCACCATTTTGCGGCGGCGGGCGTACGTTACGTTTTCGTTGAGCCGATGTTTTAGCGCTTGAGCTTCATTCCAAAATTTGACCGCATCGGCGAAAATATTTTCTTCCATTTTTCACATCCTTTCCTCTACCAGCCTCGGCGTCTTGGCGGAGCCAGTCCAGCGTCGGGATCGTTCCCGCCACCCTGGTGGTTGTGCAGCCCGTGCCAGGCGGCCAGCACCAGGACGATCAGGACCAGGAGCGGGAGGGCCGAAAGTATCGCCGCGATCCAATGCCACGCGGACGCCGAGGGCAGCGGCTGGCTGGTATGCCAGACCGTCGCGCCGCGCCAGTCGGCGAGCGTTCCGATGAACCTTGAATACGTCATGTTCGGTGCGGGGAAGAACAGCGCCGTGAGGTGCCACCCCGCCCAGGCCCCGAACGCCAGGGCTATGATCAGGCCGCCGATGACAATCACTGCGGTCATCGTGCCCGATCCGTCGCCCTGACCTTGTTGTCTGTCTAACATGCGCCATCTCCTTCTCTTCGGGCCCAAGCCGGGCCCCTTCCCCCATATATATGCGGGAGATTTCAGATCTTTTGAGAAAAAGCGCTTTTTGTGGATACCCCGTTTGTGGATAAATCCAGCAATCTCATTTATGCCCTCCAATAAGCGACGATTGATCTCGCAAGGGATCTGTCATGGCTGGGGGGTCCATTTAACAAGCTGAACCGCCTGGCGTCCAACGGCGAGGGCCTGATGAACTGAAGTCACAAGGCTCGGACCCGCAGTCAAGACCAAGATCCCGCCAAAGATGGCCAGCATGCTGACCCAAACCAGCGCGTGAATACGGTGGCTGCGGCGGCGGTCCCTATAAGTGAGGACACCGGCAGAGCGGAGAAACGCCTTGGCATATCCATCAGCTGTGCGGGAATCCATTTCAAATTTCGTGGTCACAATCGACTTCCTTTCGAGCGCGGACAACTGCGACAACGGCTTCTGCCAGCTCGCCGGCGAGCATTAAGGCGAGAAAGAACAGCGCGAACAGCGCGTCGCCAAGCCAGCGCGCGGACGGAGAGAAACCCGGCGGGAAAGCCGATCCCAGTATCGGCGCGACAAAGATAAAAACGATTGCAAGTACTGCTATGGCCGCCAGCGCTTTCACCAACCTCGTTTTCGTTGGGTTCATTTGTTTCTCCCCTCTATCTATGTCTGTATACGCCGATTTTTCGGGAAAAGTCCAAAACTTCGCAAAGATTTTGCCAAAGAGCTGCAACGTCTATATGAAGTATTGTAGCAAAGACTTGTAGCACAGACTTGTCCTCCATACTGAGTGTCGGGAATGTATACATGGTATGCACATACAGTATGATCGTAAGATCAGCAAAATAAAAGCACTACGATATGAAGCATGCGCATCACGCTTTGCAATCAAAAAGGCGGCACAGGTAAAACGACAGTCGCGATTCACCTGGCCCTGGCTTTCGGCTCGCATACTCTTTTGATTGATCTTGACCCGCAGGCAACGGCTACGAACCTTGTTGGCCTTAGCAGTGCGGGAGAAGGCATCTACGATGTCCTGGAGGGTATCGCTGATCTCAGCGATATTGTTGTTCAAAGTCCGTGGGGCTTCAACGTGGCACCAGCCACGATTGATCTAGCGCGGTTTGAGCGAGAGCGCTTACAACGACAGGAAAGTCGCCTGTCTCGCGTGCTGGACCAAGTTGCTTTTCCCGATTATGACAACATCGTCATCGATTGCCCTCCCGGTGTGGGCTATCTAGCCCAGAACGCCCTCATAGCATCCCATAAAGCCGTGATCGTGGGCGAGCCCACATATCCGGCCATGCTTGGACTTGCTGAGGCCATTGATTCCATCCGAGTAGTGGCCAGTGACCATAATCCGAAACTTGAATTTGCGGGCGTTGCACTGAACAGGGTCACGGCGACGGCTGAAAGCCGGTATCGAATTCAAGAACTTTCCGAAGGCATCGGGGCCGAGGCAATACTCTGCAAAATTCCACAACGAGCTGCTATTGCAGCGGCGGCGGGGGAACTGAGGCCCTGCACTCATCCTGCGCTTACTGCACAGATCGACTCTCTCAGAGAAAGATTATTAAATGACTGACAAAGCAAAGGTACATTTTTACAGCAAAGACAACGATGAAACTGATCTTACAACCCCTGGCAAGCTGGGCGCTGACGAGCTAACTAGCAAGGCATGGGCGCCAACATTCCGTGGCCCGGCCTTCAAAAAACTCCGGGCTCCAACCAAAACCGCTATCACCACAAAAGTTGACACGCAGATGTTGGAACAAATTCGTGGCTTTTGCAACAAGCGGGGGATCACGTTTGCCAGCTTTGTCGAAGTTGCTTTAGCCGAAGAGCTGCGTAAACAACTCGGAAATGAGGGGAACAGATGAACTACCACTGGGAACATCTGAGTGTCGATCAACTCACTCTCTTCGAGGAGGGTGCGACACAAACACGGTGGACTCCCATGCGTGGGTTTGTCGCTCAACTTATCAAACTGAGCCCCTACGCGGGGGGTGGAGGTGCGAAGTACAGAGCGGACGGGCCTCTAGTGGATCCGTCGCAGGATTTTGGCACTGAAGCTGAAGCTATCAATGCGGTGGAAGAAATCGTTCGGGTCCGTGGCGGTACTGTGAATTGGCTATGAACACCCTTTACTACGGCGACAACCTGGACGTGATGAGGCGTCACCTAAAAGACGAGAGTGTTGACCTTGTCTACCTAGATCCGCCTTTCAACTCCAACGCGACCTATAACGTCCTTGTTAAATCTTATAGTGGCGAAGATGGCCCAGCCCTGATATAATGTAGCCATGAGCACTGAGACTACTCGAGAAATTAACCCAGATGTGCCCCGGCTTTCCGTCAAAGAGGCCCGCGACAGCTTTTCAGAGCTGGTAAATCGTGCAGTCTATGCTGGCGAGGTTACCTTTGTGACACGTGGCCGTAGCAAAAAACTCGGTGCTGCCATAGTGCCAGAGGAATGGGTTAGACACTACGAGGATCTACTTGATGGTGAAGATATACAGATAGCGCTTGAGCGCTTAGCAGATATCGACGCAGGGAGAGAAGAGCTAGTTTCCTCGGAGGAAGCCCGGCGGATACTTGGGCTGTGAGCCTATACGAGGTCAAATACGGAGCAAGAGTACTGAAAGAGCTAAATCGGCTCGATAAACCAGTTCGCAAAATCCTGTTTGAAGGGATAGAAGCTCTCAAAGAAGACCCACGGCCTCAGTCCGGCAAGTTGCTTGTAGGCAATCCAGGCTTGTGGAGTCTTCGAATTGGCGTATACCGGGTACTATATCGGATCGACGATGAAGAACTGGTCGTCCTACCGGTGCGTATAGGCCATCGGTCAGTGGTATATCGAGATCTGGCTGCTCTATAGCCACTGCGTATTTGATATACAGGCTAAACCCAATGCCAAACGAAAGACTCGGGTATCCAACATAGAAACCGCTTGGCCCAAGTTTCCGAAACTCAACCCATTGATCCAGCTAGACGAGTTGTCGTTATTCAATTGGACACTACAAATGTGTCGCAATCGTCTTTATGCGTGGAAGAGCGTCTTTGATTCCGAGAAGTCGGTAGATCTCTTTTTGATTTGACTCTGGAGCACCGGAGTGACGAAGGTGATAGACGACGCCTTTGTCGTTGGTTAGAACTATCGTCGTTCTCATGTGGGTGGAGAGTTCCTCATTTATAGTTGACCAGCGTCGTTTGTCACCTTGGGACCGGAGAGTGAGTTCAATGGCACAAAGTATGTGATAGGCAAGTACCGAAATGAAAAGATGTGCAGCTGTTCGTCTGGCCAGCTGGTGGTAAACGGGTCTGAGACCGAGATCGCTCTTTAGGGCACGGAATGCATCTTCAACTTTGGTAAGGGTTGTATAGATGCTCCAGATCTCAGCTTCTGTGAGCTCGTGGTGGCTGGTATCGATGACATAGGCGCCAGCCAGCCGGTCCTTGACCAGCTTCGATGGTTTTTCCTCGACTAGCAGATCAATCACTTTGTCAAAGCGTCTCTTGTTGATGATCTTGCCATGGTTCTCGTGATAGACCAGGCCGATCTCATAGTTGGGCCAGACGCCAGGGTACTTGGACTTGATACGGCCAATTCGCTCTGCGACAGCCTGGGTCTTAGATATCCCGCTTCGCTTTATAGAAGCCCTAAGCAGCTCAAGTTCGCTAACAAACCGCATTGTGGCTTGATTTGTGATGGCTTCCTCTTTGTTTTTCCTACCCATAGATCTACAGAGCACAACTGTGCTGTTTCCGAAGGTGTTATTTTCCTCGATGATCTTTTTTACAAGTACCGGTGATCCAGAGGAGTCAGTTATCTCAGAAAAACCCTCCATCTCGATAAAGTGCTCTTTATATAGCGTCTTTTTGTCGGCTCTTTGAATCACCACGTAGTTGAGGCCACGACTTATCAAAAGGGCCACGTTCTCTTTGGTGGCAATTCCTTTGTCCATGACAATGGTTGGAGCAAACTCGTCAAAGAGCGACTGCTGGTCCAGCTGGGCTAAGCGATCCAACACGTCGCTGAGGGTTCTTGGCTCAGAGCAGTTGCCCTCATAGATCTCTGAATAGATAGGAAGCCCACGATCATCAACCAAAAGTGCCAGAGAGACCAAGGTGCAGTCGTATCGTTTTTCCTTTGAGTGGCCATATTTAGCTAAAGTGTTGCCCTTGGTGTTTCCCTCGAAATAGGTATTGGTGAGATCGAAGAGGAAAAGCCTGCGTTCAGACGGAAACAACTCAGTAGCAGATCTAAATAGTGCCGGTTCTATCAGCTCCTTTACCCCATAGAGTACATCTGCTATCTCATATACCTTGTCCTTGGCGTAGATATGGACCCCAAGTGGCACTGAATGCTGAAATAGTTCCAGTACAAACCTGACTTTCCGGGCCGAAATAGCCCCGTAAGAAACGTGCACGGATTCGAACCCCTAAAGTTGGAGCTACTGCGAGACATCCAGCGGGAAGGTGTCGCTTTGGCGAAGGAGCGTGGCGCTACAACAAGGGCCGTCGTCCCACGCTCTCCGAGGAGAAGCGTGTCGAGCTGAGGAGTCGTGCCGAGTCTGGCGAGTCGAAGTTGCAGCTCGCCATGGAGTTCGGGATCAGCCGGGAGACGGTGTACCAGTATCTCCGCAGTGCCCAATTGGTAGTATCAAGTGATGCCGGAGACTACTACTGATGAGAAGCCCACTGATGCCTGCTGAAAGTTCCCTTGATAGGAGAGCTGCGCTCCTACGCCGGGGAATCCACCTTGAATGGATTACGATCGGGTGGAACACGATTGAAGCAGGCGTCGCCATTGCGGCGGGTGTTGTTGCCCACTCGATTGTCCTGGTCGCCTTTGGACTAGATTCGGCCATCGAAATCTTCTCTGCCACGGTTACGCTCTCGCAGCTCCAGGGAGGAGCTGACGAAGCTCGTGAGCGGAGGACAACCAGGCTCGTTGCGGCGAGTCTGTTCGCCCTGGCGCTGTACGTCAGTGTCGAGGCTGTCCTCAGCCTCCTGACGCATTCGAAGCCCCAAGCCTCCACTGCGGGGATCGTGATCTCTGCTGCTGCACTCATCGTCATGCCGCTCCTGAGCGTGGCAAAGCGAAGAGTGGGTCGGGCTCTGGAGAACCCCACCCTTCTCGTTGATTCTGTCGAGACGCTTCTGTGTGCAGCCTTCTCGGGAGCGGCGCTGATCGGCGTGAGCCTCAATGCTGCCTTCCGCTGGTGGTGGGCGGACCCCGTCGCTGCTCTCCTTATCGCAGCATTGGCCCTACGAGAGGGTCGCGAAGCATGGTCGGGTGACGAGTGACTGCACCGGAGCTGGTGAACTTCAATTACGAGAGTGGTTTATCAGAGTCATCTTCGGAACTCAGTTATCAGGGCCATTACTATCTGAAAGCCAATGCGATATCTCTCTTCAAAATTAGTGAACCCAGAACCATCACCTGCTAGGTAGTTTCAACCAGTTTCCGTCTCCTTCTAAACCGCACTAAAGTTCAATTTGCACGTGACTTCGACTATCATATTATGTGGAACCCCACCCCGGGTGGGGTCGGTAACGCGAGGCACATATGATACCGGAGTATAGAGAAGAACTGCTGATTCGCATGAAGACGATCAAAGGTCATATTGCAGGGGTACTGACCATGATCGAGGACGAACGGTACTGCCCTGACATCATGAAGCAGGTGGCAGCTCTCCAGTCGTCTCTAGAGAGAGTGAATCGCATTCTTTTGAGAAACCATCTAGAGACTTGCGTAACCGAAGCGATTCGCGGGGGGGATGGCAAAGCGAAGATAAATGAATTGCTCGAATCACTGCGCTTCAATTCATCATTGACCGATCTGCGCCATAGCGGCGAGATATTTGCCCGCGAATTTGAAGAAATGTCATGTGAGACCTGCAATGAAGACGAGCTTCATGAAAGTCAGGTGACATCGTCCACCACCCCACCCTGAAAGACGGGGCTTGTAGGGGGTGTTTTGTTCCGCTGCTGGCCGCGGCTTGCTAGGGCTGGTTGACCAGACTAACCATCACGAAAGGAGGCCAACAGATGGCTGCGTTGCACCCAAGCGAGAAGAACTACCAGGCCGTGGTGCTCACCGGCAAGAAGGCCGGCAACTATGTAGGCCGGGCCGCAGTGCGCTCAAGTGGGAGCTTCAACATTTCGATACCGGCAGGCATAGTCCAAGGCCTCAGCCACCGCCACTGCCGTTTACTACTGCGAGCAGACGTCTCGGCTGGACACATCGACCAGAAGGAGCCCTCAGTGCCACTCAAAATGCCTACCACCCATCAAGTGGGAGAGACGACGCTCCTCCTTCCGGCCCTGAAGGGCCGGGTTTCCGTCGCTTCCCTGACATGAAAGTCAGCAAGGTCGAAAAGGAATCGAGCGTTCAACTTGCGGTTGAAGGCATGACATGCGCATCGTGTGTGAGAAGAGTTGAGAACGCCCTCAGTGGTGTTCCGGGGGTCAAAAGCGCATCTGTCAATCTTGCCACAGAGACGGCAGAGGTAGAGCTAGAAGACGACGTCGATCTTACGAGCCTCGTCAGCGCGGTTTCAAACGTGGGATATGAAGCCAAGGTAGCGGGAGCATCGCAGACTCTGGAAGAAGCTTCGATGGCCAGGCAGTCGAAGAGGCGGGCTGAACTCGTCTCTAGGAGAAGAAAGCTCTGGGTTGGAGCGACACTATCAGCTGCGGTCATAGTGGTCTCGTACGGGTTCAGTGGTCGAAGCTGGGCAAATCCGATTCAGTGGATCTTGGCCACCCCGATCTACTTCTGGGTGGGATGGATATTCCACCGAACGACACTCAAGACCGCTAGGCATTTATCTGTAAACATGGATACCCTTGTATCTCTCGGATCGTCCGTCGCATACTTCTACTCTGTTGCAGCGATCTTGTTTCTGAGTGGCCAATCGGTCTATTTCGACGTGTCAAGCCTGATCATTACCTTGATCTCGCTTGGGAAGTACTTCGAGCTTTCAGCGCGCAGCCGCGCCGGCGAGTCGCTGGAGGCTCTTATGACTCTTCGTCCGAGCAGAGTCCACCTGCTCGCTCGTGCCGACTCTGTCGTAGCCGGGAGCACTGAAAATGCAGCAGATGTCCCGGTCGACACACTCAGGATAGGCGATCTCGTGATCGTCCGCCCTGGAGAAGCCATTCCAACCGATGGCGAAGTAGTAGAGGGTGCTCCGTCTGTCGACGAATCGCTCGTGACCGGTGAGAGCGTTCCCGTGGTCAAGTCTCCCGGCGAAGCTCTCATTGGAGGATCGGTAAACGGCATGACCCCGGTGATTATGAAGGTTACCAAGACTGGTGATGAGACAGTTCTCGCTCAGATCGTCACAGCAGTCCAAAAGGCCCAGCTCGAAAAGTCGACTGTTCAGAGGCTGGCGGATTCAGTATCAGCCGTGTTTGTGCCCGCCATAATTGCAGTGTCTATAGCCACCCTTGCCGGCTGGATGCTCACTGGCCATAGCTTCATAGATTCCCTCATACCGGCTGTCGCGGTACTCGTGATCGCTTGTCCTTGCGCACTGGGACTCGCAACCCCTATTGCGACACTAGTCGGAACCTCTAAAGGAGCGAAAAGTGGGATCCTCCTCTCTGGAGGAGACTCCCTGGAGGTAGCCAAGTTCATCAAGGCAATTGTGATGGACAAGACTGGAACCGTCACCTTTGGAAAGCCAAAGGTCGTGGGTCAAAAAGTGCTTAACGGCTTCTCAGAAACACAGGTCATCTCCATTGCAGCGGCCCTAGAAGCAGGCTCGGAGCATCCGCTTGCCAGGGCAGTAACTGACGCGGCGCTGTCTCAGCTGGAAGAAACCGGGACGGTGGGGCTGGACGAACATAGGGTGGAACCCGGAATGGGAGTCTACGGAAGCTCAACCGACAATGGCGTAAAGCATGAGTATCTGATAGGGTCGCCCGGCTATCTGGAGTCCAAGGGAGTAGCGTATGGCTCTGACGATCTTGCTAAAGGTTTTGGTGACTCGAGCAGCCTTGTTGCGCTTTCAATCGACGGCACCCTCGCCCTTGTATTTGCTATTTCAGATCCGGTGCGTCCCAATGCAAAAGAAGCTGTCCGCAAGCTTCAGTCTATGGGACTTCGGGTGATACTTGCCAGTGGTGATCGAGAGCCGGTTGTCACAAAGGTTGCCTCAGAACTCGGCATGGACGAGGTCTACTATGAGATGAAACCGAATGAGAAAGCGGAACTGGTAAAGAGCTTGAAAGAGCGCTACGGCGTCGTGGCTATGGTTGGAGACGGAATAAACGATGCTCCAGCTCTGGCGACTGCTGACGTAGGGATTGCCATTGGTTCGGGTACCGCAATTGCAATGTCGGTAGCAGATATGACGCTGGTTCACGGGGACATTTCGGCAATCGCCGATGCCATTTCCCTTTCTCGGGCGACCCGGAAGATTATCTGGCAAAATCTGGGATGGGCCTTTGGCTACAACCTTGTGCTGGTTCCCCTTGCGGTGTTTGGCGAGGTGCCTCCAATATTTGCAGCACTAGCCATGGCTACGTCTTCTGTGTCGGTGGTCCTAAACTCCCTACGCCTTAGAAACTTCGCAATGACAACTACCCGTTCCACTGAGAATACATCCATAGAACCCGGTATCCCAAGGGCCGCATAATGGCGTTCGCAAGCTGGAGATCCGACCGAGATCGGTTTTTTGACAGTTACATTGTTGGCCATTATCGACCATTGACAGATAGATACATTAAGACTGTTGTAGTGAAATGTCGCCCCCTCGAAGGTGCCCAATGCGAAAAGGATGCCGGTGTCTCCTCACGCACACTGCGCCGCCACACAGCCCAAGGAAGCCTTGCGGAACTGCAGTCGCCTTGGGGCAGACGAATATTCTCGGTTACAGAAAAAGAAGTGGTCGAGCACCGACAACGGCTTGCGCGACCTGTGACGGCAGATGGGGTGGTGATAGCTCATGGGCGCGTATCATCTCGGCGTCAGGCCAAAGAAGGCGACCGGGAACTGCAGATGGTCCCTACTGCCCAGCAGAATTCATCAGCAGGGCGAGCGGGCGGTCCCACGCGGCGGGCACCGTTGCCGCCGCGTTCTGTCTCTCGCACACATAGAGACAGAAATTGCCCAACTAGCCGATTTTGGTCAGCAATGGCCAATGATCGCGAGTTCGGGAATAACTGTGTCAACTGAACAAAGGTCTTCTTCGTGCTTGAGAAGCGTCGAAGACGGCTACGAAAGGTGAATGAAAAAGATGAAGAATTTGGAATTTGTCGCCAAGGATATCTCATGCAACCACTGCAAGATGACTATCGAAAACGGCTTTGGCGATGTCGCTGGCGTCTCGTCAGTTGCGGTAGACATCGACTCAAAGAAGGTGTCTGTGGTTATTGACGAGGCCAAGACCAAGGTCGATGAAATCAACAGCCAGCTCGAGAAGCTTGGCTATCCTGCCGAGTTGGTCAGTGCTCAGTAGACCGTAGCATCACCGGCTCCAACAACCACAGCTCATAGTAACGTCACAAAGCTCAAGGGCTTCTGCGCTTCAAATTAGTGCCTTGACGCGGCGTACTAATTCGAGCCACACAGGCCTGATACTAGAGGTATCGCGCGCGACCAACTCTCAGCTTTTGACTCCTATAGCCGCAAGTCAGATCCTGTAAAGCACCGGCCTAATCACCGTTATCCCGCCCTCGGATATTTCGAATATTATGATTCGCCATACCTGCGGTCAGACCCCAACAAACAGTTTCAAAGCCATAATAAAGCGGCGGAACCTGCAACACGATTTTAGCTTTCGTCGCTCGAGAAGTCTCGTTCTGTCGCGCTGCCTGGGGATTGTACTGGGTCAATTGGATTTGTAAGTTTTAACCTCAACTTACCCTATCAAAATCACTGGGTATCCATGTGTACCAGCCATTACGCTTGATTTTGCGATTATAATGTAGCCAGTAATACACTTGACAGAGATCTGTGAGTGTGTTA
>JAJYPA010000643.1 GCA_021795795.1 Pseudomonadota bacterium
GGAGAGCAGGCGCTCACGCCACAAGAGCTCCATGCCTTAACTCGACAGGTGGCGGCTGTGGCTCAGGCATCTGGACGGGCTTACGGACAGCCGCTTATCGATTTGCCCAGGGCATCATAAAAATGTATAGGCTACAGATCACGCATCAGTGATTCCGAGAAACCTAAAACGCTTCTCATTGGCCGACCCTTTTTTTTAAGGGTCGGCCGCACGGCACCGTCACAGTGCCAAGCTTTTTTTCCGGAGAAAGTGGCAATAAAAAATCCGGCGGAGCCGGGCTGAATGTCTAATCTTCAGCTTGAAGCATGCAAACAAATAAATTGTCGCAGACCAGCCGCTAAGGACGCGCAAAATGAGATACAAGAGACCGAGTAAAAATTACTACTATAATAAGTGGGTAAAGCCTTTTCATCAGATGCGAAAGCCTGGTAGACAGCCTACGAAAGCCAGTCAGAATTTATCTATGGATTTTATAAAAACTGGTATTTTTATTCTGCTGGTTTATTTTGCGTTCATCTTTGTTTCGCGTAACCAGGGCACGTTTGCTTTCATTATTGGGGGGATTGGTGCAATTTCCATTGCCATCCTGTTGATACGCACAGAGAAGAAAAGAAAAATCAAACAAGCGTTGTTGGATATGGGCGCAAGCAATCCCATGCAGCTTTCCCCACAACAATATGAGCAGTTCTGCGGCACGCTACTGGAGAGAAGCGGATGGCAGGTTCAATATACCAAGTGTACAGGTGATCAGGGCGCGGATATAATTGCTCACAAGGGGGGGGAAAAGGTTGTTATCCAGTGCAAGCAGTGGTCATCTTCTGTCGGTGTTCAAGCCGTTCAGGAAGTACACGCTGCATGTACGTATTACAAGGCTGATAAAGCTGTTGTTGTTTCAACCGCCGATTACACTTCCGGCGCCAAAGAGTTGGCAAAGCGTGCCAATATTTCCTTGGTTGGACATGAGGAACTGAGCAACTATCGGAATATGTAGGGACCAATATGACGCCCCTAGTTTTAGACATCGACATCATCAATCCCGCCATCCACCAGAAGGCCTTCACATACATTGGAGATTTCGGTCCCGGTAGGCCGAACAAGCTTTTTCTTGAGTTCAACCATATTGCGGAGTGGCGCGATTACCTGTTGTCTCTACAGATACGTAGCGAAACGGTGCCAACCATCCATGCCGACGCATACCATGCTGCGTTGCACATGATGCTGTTGGCCTGGGCTGAACCAGCGGTCATCAAGTCGGCGGAGTTACAGGCATTGTGTGGCCTTGAGTCAGCCTTGATGGGCGTGTACTTCCAACAACTTTTTGAGCGAGAGCAGGCCAAACATAAGAAAGTTCGCGACAATTGCGACGGCTGCAAAAAATGCCAGAAGTGCGCGACGTTAGATCGAGACAATTACAGACCTGGACTCGATAACCTTCTCGACTATATGGTTAAGCACGATGATCTACCTTCTGCGCTTCACAACGAGTCGAAAAAGAAAAACTTCAGCGCGCTAAGCGTCATCAGAAATAAACTAGGGCATTGCGATATCCATAACACCTTACCTGTTGGCGGATTATTTGAATCTGTGCGCGATGTCCTTGAACATGCTTGCAGAAATAGTAAAACGCAACGTTTATAACATTTAAAATTTATATTGAGGATAAAATGATGCGATTTTGTATTTTTGTTCTAACTATATCTATTTTTAGTGTTGGCATGTCTGCCGCATATGCCGATAATATTTCTGGAACATATGTTGCCAAATATTCAAATGCCGCCATCCTTCTCCAAATCGTCGAGACGCAAGGGAACTCATTAACGGGCCGCATTGAGGAAGTTTTCTTGTCGCCCAATAAAAACCGAATTACGATTTCAAATAGCGGAATTTCCGGGGCGGTTGGAAGTGGCACGGTTATTCTTAAAATAAAGCCTGCTGCGTTTATTGGCGCACCTATTCCAGCATCAGGCACATTTAATGGCAATGAATTGCAGATCTCTGGGGGAGGCGGTAGAGGCTCGTTTGCATTTACATTTATTAGAGAAAGCCAGAGTGATTTCATGCAGCGCGTTAAGGTGTTATATGCAATAGCAAAACAAACCAGACAACGATTATTAGTGGCTGCTGCCATAAAAAAACAAGCATCTATCGATGCACGCAATCTCCATCGAACATTACATACAGCAATCATCCTCAATAATGACTCAAAACAAGCATCTGTAATTTCTTCAAAATTAGAAATACTAGACAACAAATTTTACAAATTAACTGACGCTATGCGTGCATTATTAAGAAATGAATCTGCAATTCATGGTGCCGATTATGGCGTAGCCAGGGCTGAGATAGCCGACTCAATATATAGCGATGGAGACAGTATGCAGTCCGCTGCGGATGATATTCAGGGGCTCAAAGATGATATCTACTCCACGGTTCACGATACGAATATTCATGAAGATATCAAGCATGCGCAACTGTATTGTGCAGCACAGATGTCTAGTCCAGCATGTATCAAATACGTCAACGCTGATCATCATTATCAACAGCGTGCGTTAACTGTTAAACTGGCAATTAATCGTACTATGCAGATAGAAAAAGATACATTTTCCAATCGGAAATTAATTGAAAATAAGGCTGTCTATTTGGAAAATAATGAATAAAAGAAGCTGCCATTAACGACAACTGACTCAACAGTCTCAACTCTGAACGGCAACACAATGATGTAAAAACGAACGTTTTCTGAACACTCATCGCGGTAGAGATACCCATCACTGGGCACCCCCCGCACAGATCCCGGCGGGCGCAATTTACGCACCGGGCTCCCACCTCGGGTGTTTGGCGGCAAAGCGTTCGCTTGGCCAAGGGTGTAGGATGCGGGGGTTGGGTAACCATGTTTCAGCGCGGCGCGCAGATGATCGTGTTGCTCGTGGGGGGCTCCAAACGCACACAGAAGAACGATATCAAGCGTGCCAAGGCGCTCGCGCTCGCGGCACTGCTGGACTGACAGGAGAAGCGAACATGAGCAAACATATCAAGGTGGACGATCTACCCGAGTTCGACGCCGCACAGTACCTCGACAATGATGCGGCCATCGCCGCCTACCTGACCGACATTCTGGAAGCGAACGACGCCGGCCTGCTGGCCGCCGCGCTCGGCGACATTGCCCGTGCTCGCGGCATGACGGAAATCGCCAAGTCGGCTGGCATCACACGAGAAGCCTTGTACAAGGCTTTGCGCCCGGACAGCGAACCGCGTTTCGATACGGTTAACCGTGTCTGCGCCGCCCTCGGCGTTCGGCTGGTAGCCCAGGCCATACACGCCTGACCGGGTACCACGCGCGCCGGCTATCGTGCCGCCAGCGCCCTGGACCCGGCCCAGTGACGGGCAAACTGCCGCGCCACCCGGCCACTGCGCGAGCCGCGCTGCAAGGCCCAGCGCAAGGCTTCCTCCCGCCACTCCGCCGGCGGCGTCCGCACCCCCAGACGTTGCAGATGGATAATGCAAATATCGAGATACATGGCCTGATCAAAGGGATAAAAGCCCAGCCATAAGCCGAAGCGCTCGGAAAGGCTGATTTTTTCTTCCGCCGTCTCGCCGGGGATGATTTCCTCACCGTGGCGCTGATATTCCTCGTTGTCGGCGAAATGACGCGGCATCAGATGCCGCCGGTTGCTGGTGGCGTAGAGCAGCACGTTGTCCGGACGCGCCTCCAC
>JAJYPA010000644.1 GCA_021795795.1 Pseudomonadota bacterium
GTGATGTCTTGTCCGAGAGCTGGGTGCGGTAACACCGCACGCCCAGTTCGATGAGCGGGATGTGGAAACGGGGTTATGGTTCGGCTATTGAGACACCGCAAACGAAAGGGCGGTCAACAGAGTAGGTTGTACCTAACGCTACCGCGTCACATCTCGACTCTACGTACATACACATAAGCAGTGTAAGCGGACATTCATCAGCGGAAAGCCAATGACATCATCCGACCCCAAGCAGCCAGTCGCTGGAACATAAAAGCAGACACTCAACTCCTTAAGCAGAGGCGGTAGCGGATCTGCCGTCCTGATGGCTTGAACTGTTACGAATTTTCGCAGCAATGGAATCAGATAGATCTTTAACTTCATGAATATCGGTGATTTCGATATTTGCGGCAATAGAGCGCATAAGATCTGATGGGTTTCTTAGTCCTATCATTTTAGCTATTGCGGTCCCAATTCTTTTTCCATCAATCAGGGCTAGTCCACCCATCCAGTCCTTAGCTGCAACAATCTGATCTATATTTTGTTCAGTTTCACTCATTAGGGCCTCGATCTTATCATCCCCTAATGACTCTGTAGCTTTAGCTAGTTCTTTTTGCGATGAAGCTTTTAACTCTTCCAATAATGAATTTTTGTCCTGACAATCTTTGAGCACAGATCTTGCAACTGAGACGCCCAGCCTAATTCCACAATTTGCTGCGACTTTATTTGCATAAATCAAATGTCTCTCGCCATCCAGATGAGAAAGTATTTTCTCTACTACGACACTTTCCTCTAAGCGTTCTGGCTTTATAGATAGATGCTTATCTGCTGCAACCGCAAGCTTAGGAATCCCCAAATATGATTCGGCCTCTCGCAGGGGCAGTTGGATTTCCCCTGCAACATTGCCATTTCTAAAATCGCGATCAATTATTCCCACAAGAGTTACTTTTGGAGCTATTTTTGCCCATATCCCATCACGGCGGCACACGTTAATTACCTGCTCACAATCTCCGGCAGGCATTACTTCTATTTGGTCGTCAACCAAGGTCCACCTATAAAAGATAGAATCAAATGATTTCTCATTTCCTTCAGTAACAATAACTTTGCTAGCAGATATAATCCCTGGGATGCTACCGAGAAACTCTGTTAATTGTAGCCCTGAGAAATCTGCGAAGTCAGTGATTTCGGTAATATTGGCAGGATCATCACTTAAAACCACAATACGTTCAACTTGCTGCCTCATGGCAAAGCTAAGGCTGTGAGTGGCATAGCAATATATTTTTTCCGGAAACTCTGATTCAATTAGATTCCATATTCTCTCTGCTAGCTCAGGGTGTAAATTTAGTTCCGGCTCGTCAACTATTATTAACCCATAATCATCGCCAAGCTCAACGAAATCAGCAAGAATTGAGAACGCCTGCTTTTCCCCGTCACTCATGGCCGAAATTGGGTATTCACTGGTTCCCTTCAGAACCGTAATATTCTTGGTATTCGGGTCATACCTTATTGAAAGGCGAGGAAATATCTCATGAAAAAGCTCGAATAGTTTTTCTAGAGGTGGCTGCTCCCTTACCGGACAAGAATCTTGTTGATTAGCTGCCAACCAAGCCTGTACAGCATCAGAATGTGATGCTTTGATAGCTAACTCTTTCCTCTCAAGCATCATAAGTGCATCATAAACACGATCACTTAATCGCTGTTGTCTCTTCCCTTCATAGGTAGACTTAGCTCTATTGAAATCTTGGTATTGGTTAACGTTCTGTGGATTTAGCTGTAAGGTATTTTGGAGAGTAATCGTTCTTCCACCTTCCACATATACAGCCTTTTTTCCTGGGCATATACTTTGTACTTGAGCTTTTGCTTCATTTAAGACGGAGGATTTCCCTGCGCCATTAGCGCCAAGAAATACAGTTATATTCGATAGAGTTATCTCTTTATTTCCCATTCGAGCAGATGTAAATTTCATTCTTGATTCCTAAAATAAGTTGGCCCTACTTCCTTTAACTTGCTGTTACTCCATAGAACCGATGATACCAACGTCTATCCTGATTGCATGTAGGCAATTTCTTACAAACCGTTCACTCGCTTGTAATGGCTGCTATTGGCCGATATTACTCGTTCCTGTTCTCGGGGGGAATGTCTGTTTCCGCTGCAAATAAGTCATTCACATCTGCCCATCATTGGTAGCCCAGAAAGTAAAGAATTTGGTCGCCGTACCTCTGGCGCTTGTTCAATTCAACCATGTTTTGCACAGTTCGGCACATGCGGCCAATCACTCAAGTCAACCACACTTTGCACAACACGGACGTTTTTCTTTCGGCACATCACGACCGCCGGTCAACCACATTATTGCCTATAGCCGTTTTTTCTCTTTTTGGCACAGGGAAAAGCGGCGCGGTGACAAAGCGCGCCGACACGCCAAGACATGCCGTTCCACCAAATTGAAATGGACACTCCGCGGGCTGGAGTCTTTGCGCTCCTCACGATAAGTCAGGCACGGGGGTAACGGTGATAGCGCCACTTTCCGAAATGGATCCCTTCCCGGGGCTGCGTCGTGGGCGACGGTCACCGGCGTTCCATAGTGCAGCAGGGCGTATAACACTCTCGCCGCATGCTTGGGCAACTCAACACACCCCGCACTCTGCGGGAAACCGTAATCGGTGCGGGGGTAATAGTGCAGAGCGCGCCCACGGTCAAAGTAGTTGACCCAGCGAATGTCGGGGTCGTCATAGGCTTCGTATCGCACCCAGGCATGATGATACCGCGCATAGTGGATGACGGGCAGCGCATAGCCGGCGGAGCGAGCCGCCGCGTAGAGGTCAACCGATTGTGCCGATATAGGAACCGGGAATTGTCCTGCCATGGCGGTATGCGGATCCCGGGCGTAGACGGGCCAGGTGCCGTCGGGAGTGCCCTTCAATATTCCCGTATTCGCCAGACTCTTCAAAACCCAGCCGCGATGCGCGATAAAGACATGCACGCTCTCGGGGCGAGGAAACTTGGTCACCAGCACCCAGGTCCACGGCCAGGGATCGGGTTTCCTGGCGTTCAGCAAGGCGTGGGCGATGAGTGTCGGCAATCCGTCCATGCCCCGGCTGCCCCCCTCAACGGGCAGATGGTGAACGCGCTCGAACTGGTACAGCGCTCCGATGGCAAAGGGATTCCAGGGGTCGTGCCAGGATTCGTCGCCCGTAGTCCGTTGCAAAGCCCTGGGCACCCGAAATCGCCAGCGATACAGATGGTGAACTGCGCCCTGGGCACCCATGTAGGAGATCCGGACCAGAGGCAGGTAGTCGAGCCGGATGAGGATGCGACGGACTTGTGCTCCAGACAGAGATATGGACGACTGGACCAGTGCGATCGGTGGAATGGCCGGGATCATGTCAGCACTGCCAGCCGGGACAGAGGTGTCCTGGCAAAAGTGGACACTCCCGTTTCATGTGACCGTTCTCCAGAAAGACTGCGCGAAGATGACCGGAGCCATGTAACCGATCCGAGGGCGTTATGCCCATAATAACGTCACCCCACCCTCTTCGCCAGATCCTTAGCCCTTATGATGAGTATAGCGTTTCAGCATCTGCAAAGTCTTGGGCACAGTGACGCGACTATTATGCTGTGCCGTAAGGTTGGCGAAACCCGTCTACACGGTTCAGACCAACACCGCCATGCTGGCGTGACTT
>JAJYPA010000143.1 GCA_021795795.1 Pseudomonadota bacterium
CCACCTGCTCGGACAGGAGTTTTTTCAAGTCTGCCCGGTCAATGGCCTGCACGGGCTTGGAGCGCAGGGGAATCCTGCAAGCGGAGAATGTTTCATAAAGTTGGCCATCCAGGTCCTTGCGATCCGTCACCACTACCACGGTTGGATTTTCCAGATCCGGGTGCTCGCGCAGCATGCCAACATAGAACACTGCCAGCAAGCTCTTGCCGGAGCCCTGGGTGAACCACATGACACCGCCCTTGCCATCGCGTCGGTGTTGGATCGAGTCCAGCGCCCGATCTACGCCCTTGAGTACGCCGTGGTACTGGTGGTAGCCGGCAATAACCTTGAGAGTGCCGGCGCCTGAAGTTTGATAGGCCACGAAGTGGCGCAGGTATTTCAGGAAGGTCTGTCGCCCGAATAGGCCCTTCACCAGGACTTCTAGCTCCAGGTGCTGTTCGGGCGCAGCGATTCCCGCCGCAACGCGCCAGGGCATGAATCGCTCCTGGTCGGCGGAAATGGAACCCACCCGTGCCACCGTGCCATCAGAGATGATGCACACGGCGTTCGGCTCAAAGAACTGGGGAATCTCGTTCTTGTAATTCTGGATCTGATTGAATGCCGCGAATACGTCTGCCTTCTCATCAGCAGGGTTCTCAGCTCAATTACCGCCAGCGGGGCAGGCCATTAACGAATGCCACCATGTCCGGACGCACCGTTTTGCTGCCCTTCACGGTGAACTGATTTACGATCAGCCAGTCGTTGCGGGTCAGGTCCGTCCAATCGAACACCGCGACAAACGCCTGGCGGCGGTGGCCGTCCTCCTCAATATCCACCGGAATTCCATCGCGCAGCCAGACGTAGAGGTCGCGGTTAGCTTCCAACAGGGACTGCCCGGCGAACTGCCGCACTCGCTTTTCTGCGTCCTCAATGGCGCTGGCGGGCAGGTCAGGATTTAGGCTTTCCAGCGCAGCGCGAAAACGCGGCTTCAGCACCACTTCGTTGTAATGTGCCCGTTCCGGCGCAAAGCCGCCGGGTGAGATGGTTTCACCGTGAGAATACTCCCAACCTAACTCACGGAACCAGTCTATGCAGGCTTGTTCGAGGTCGTCTTCGGTGATGGACATGAGGAGGCCCTTAATTATTTCAACGACTCAAAGCCGCGGCGGATAATCGCTGCCATGAGCTTTCGTCTCTCTATCAGGAATTCCGCGTAATTCATGTTTTCCCAGTTATCTGGGAGGGCATGAAGTTCGTACATTCGCTTCCAATCCCCTTGTTCAAATCGAGCTCGAATCTCCGGTACGTACTGGCTGGGCGGGTCGTCGCTGATGTCTATATTGTCCGGCCACTCGATTAGTGCAAAATTGGCTTGCTGATTGATCTGCTTGAGGTCATCGCTGATGTTCTTTGCCAGCCATGCCTTCGGGAACAGATGATGCCGCTCCAAAGCTTTCTTGGTTGTCCTGAGCGACGGATCGAGCAGTTCAGGCACCTTTTTGTGCGAAAAAAGGACAGGGGCTGAGAGTTTGTTCTGGGCGGCAATGTATGCAAACAATTCCGGGTTACGAGCGGACGAGCTATCCAGGTCTGCTGGCAAAGTGATCGTCCAGTAGTCATTGGTCAGCTCCGGCGCCATGACGCCATCGAGCATCTCCACGAACTCGTCGGCAGTCTTGATTTCCTTCAGTCTATTCAAATCTCCATCCATGACCGATTCAGGGGAGTTCGAATAGCGCCCCTTCAATGTGGAGAAAAAGAACCATCGCCCGATCAGCTTTTGCAGCAAATACTCTTGCACCTTGAAGATGTTGCGACCGATCAGGTAGAAGGCGTAGCCATAAAGTAAGGCGCTCTGCGACGAGACCATCTCCCCGCTGCGGAAACCAGCACCGATCAGTGCGCTCAGATATTGATGCCATGCAGTGATGTTCAATACTTCCGCCTGCGCAGACTGTAATACCTTGAACTGTTCCTCGCGCTTTTCGATAGAAAACGCACCTGTATCCATGTCCTTGCCACGCAATACCTGATAGACGCTTTTCAGGCGTCCGCGCCCGAAGCCGTAGGCGACAGACACCCGAAGCAACTGATCAGGATCGGGCTGAATGAAATAATTGAACGGCGATGGGCCATCGCTTGCTGAGGGTACTAAGCGTGAGCGCCGGCAGAAGTCTTCGAGCGCCTTTCGGCCTTCATCCCAGAAGACCGATAGCAGTGTCAGGATGAAATCGGCTTGGTTGAGCTTTACACCTTCGCTGTTGATCCGCACAAAGATGTCGGCGACCTGCTCTTCATCGACGGAGGGCGCGATTTCCAGGGCTGTGAAAGGAAACTTCTGGAGGTCGAAAAGACGGTCGAGGTTATGTGCAATAGCCTCTTCCTGTTCCTCGCTTAACTCATCCTTCTGTGCCAGCCTGTCCAGGAAGTCGTTGACGATTTTCCGACTGGATTTCTTCGATGCCCAAATGTCGGAGATATTCGGCATCCATTCCACGTCGCGACGTATGGCTACGTCGGCCACCTCGAATTTCCCATCTCGGGGCCGGAAGGCAATCTCAATCTGTCTCTCCTTGTAGTCGTCATCCAGAACTTTCATGCCACGAAAGACTGCATACAAGGATGTCAGGCGTTGCTGCCCGTCAACGATCAACCGGGCGGGAACCTTGTGCGCCTTATCGGCTGTGCCAATCTGCTTTGCCCCAGCGATGGCTTGGTTTTCCCAGAACAGCAGGTAGCCTACAGGAAAGCCTCGATACATTGAGTCCAACAGGTCGCGGACCTTGGCGTTTGACCAAACGAACGGTCGCTGGATATCCGGCAAGCCAATATCGCCAATGTCGATATAGTGCAGCAGGCCATCCAGATCGTAATCGACGCGCTTAAAGCAAGTCTTGAGTTCGCTCATTGTTGTGCTCTCCCTGTTACGTCGCGGCTTTGGCAACGGCAACGGCTTCCTCGACCTCCCCGACACGCAGCTTGCCAGAGATCAGGCGCGGGAGGAGGAGGTCGCGGATTGTGCCCAAGCGTGAATTTTCGCGCTCTGCCACAACGATTCGTTCGATCATTGGCTTGACGAGCGCATTAAATGCTGCGACAACTGGCTTTGGTGGTGCGACAGAAATCATGCTTCCGAGTAGCTTGGTGGTCAGGCTCCCTGCTGTGCGAGTCGGATATTGAGCGCATCTCGTCGTATCTCGAAGACAAATCGAGAAACAGTAGCGCCGATGAATACGTATCCGTAAAAGCGCGCAGCGCAACGACGGATTGGTTGATATACGTATCCAGTGCAAGTAGGGAGGTCTGTCCCCGTGTTGAACCTTGGCCGGCCGAGGCGATGACCACATCGCCGTTTTTTCCCAGTCGTGTCGATGAATTATCGACCCCGGCTTGGGTGATTATTTTCTCCGTTCCTATGATAAATCGGGAGCGTGTCTCGCCGGACGATAACCACGGCAGTTCGCCTCCCCAATATTCCGGGGTCTGGGTGTGAGGTGTTCCACCACTGAAAATCGCTTCACACAAATCAGAGACCTTGCGGCATTCCCACCCCTCTGGGATATCCCCCAATTCGCTGTCCATAAATCGATCCGGGAACAGCGCGGCGATGTCGTCGGCCAAGCCAGCAGGCTTTTCTCCGGCAACCTTGGCGCGCACAGGGTCGAAATCCACGAACCAGGACTTGAACAGCCGCCGGGCAATGGCTTCCAGTTTGGCGGCGATGGCGCGGTTGTGGTCGATGCGGTTGTCGAGCGAGCGCAACATCCTACCAATTGCAACGCGATCCTCCGGCTCTATGAAAGGGAACTCAAAGTCGGCTATCGAATGATGAGAAACGCGTTGTCTTCCGGATGTGCCTTCCATCCGCGAAATTGCATACTGCTAAACTCAGGTAGGCGCGAGGCATAGTAGACAAAGTCGGCTTCAATTTCTCGTTTTGCAGCGATGACAATGAACTCTGTAGAGCCAGCCGCGACTTCATCTTTTTGCAAGCAGTTTACGAATGCGGATTTTCCATTTTCGAGACATGGGGTTATCCGCGCCAGAAGAGAATCGCCATTCTTAAACCGCGCTCCTGATGAGTAGGGGCGCTTTTCGATTGACGATAATTCAATCGACCTGTGACTGGTTGGAAGTGCCGCCATATCAATATAATGTCCCCATCGGGGATGGTCGAAATCCCTCGCCTTCAGGCGAAGGGAGGAATCGTGTAAAGTGGTCGCATGAGACGCTACCGGCATGGCGCGCACACGACCACCGATCTGAAGGTCCATCTGGTATGGATCCCGAAATACCGAAAAGCGGTGTTGACGGGAGAGGTGGCCATTCGTGTACGCGACTTGGTCCGGCAAATCGCGATGGAACATGAGCTGGAAGTCATCAGTGGCAAAGTGGCCAGCGACCACGTACACGTTTTTCTCTCCTATCGGGCTCACCAGGATATCAGCCAAATTATGCAGTGGCTGAAGGATCAGCTCTCGGGTACTCCTTCAAGAGTACCCGCATTTACGAAAAAAGTTCTGGGGCCGACACTTCTGGGCCAGGGGATATCTGGCCGTGAGTTCGGGCACAATCACCTATGAAATGATCAAAGAATACATCGATGACCAAGAGGGGGGAGCAAATTGCCGATGACAGTCGATTTCCAATCGACAGCCCCTGAATCCCTCGACTTATAGTCGAGGGTTGTTCAATTTGGCAATTGCACCTTTTTTCAACGGACGCGGTGGATTGAAGTCCGCGAACTCGGCTAACCGCATCGAGTATTGCTCTTTAGACGCCATACCCAACTTTCTCTAGTTGAGTCCGTACCTCTTCTTCGAGTTTGCGCCCACGGCCAAACAAGGCCGATAGCTCGGATGTGAGTTTCGTCATTTGTTCCTCGGACGCCTCGTCGTCACCCTCGACATCGGTCGCACCAACGTAGCGGCCCGGCGTCAGCGCGTAGCCGTGCTGCTCGATCTCGGTCAGGGGCGCTGACTTGCAGAAACCCGGCACGTTCTCGTAAGCGCCTTCACCCCACTGCGTGCCGCGCCAGTTGTGGTAAGTCTGGGCGACTCTCTGAATCTCTTCTTCGGAAAATTCCTTCTGCTTGCGAGAGCCAGGGATAAGCGAAGAGAGTTTGCGGGCATCGATGAACAATACCTGCTTGCGCCGATCTTGCTTGCCGTTTTTGCCGATGCCCTTGTTGTGTGAGAGGAACCACAGGCATGCTGGAATTGGCGTATTGGCGAAGAGTTGGCCCGGTAATGCCACCATGCACTCGACTACATCGGCCTTGACCATGGCGGCGCGAATATCGCCTTCGCCGCCGGTATTCGAGGTCATAGAACCATTCGCCAACACAACGCCAGCACGGCCGTCGGCCGACAATCGGGAAAGCATGTGTTGCAGCCACGCAAAGTTGGCATTGCCATCGGGCGGAACACCGTATCTCCAACGCGGATCTTTTGGAAGCTTGTCTGCGCCCCAGTTCTTTGTATTGAACTGAGGATTGGCAAGTATGTAGTCGGCACGCAAATCGGGGTGCTGGTCGTTGTGGAACGTGTCGCCGTGCGCCTTACCCATGTCGTAGTCGATTCCCCGAATGGCCAGGTTCATGCACGCCAGCTTGCGAGTGGTAGCGGACAACTCCTGCCCGTAGATGGCGGCCTGTCCCTTCTTGCCACCATGCGCCTCGATGAAACGTTCCGAATACACGAACATGCCGCCCGAACCGCAGGCTGGATCGTAGATGCGGCCTGCGAAAGGAGCGAGGATTTCGACCAGCACGCTAACCACAGAGCGCGGCGTATAAAACTGGCCGGCGCGCTGGCCTTCCGCCAACGCAAAATTGCCTAGAAAATACTCGTAAACCTCACCAAATACGTCTCGCGCACTATCCCGCGCAGGATCGAATTTCATCTTGGCCACAATGCCCATCAGAGCGCCCAACACGCCATCTTCAAGTGGCAGGCGGGCAAAGTCACGGTAGAGCACGCCGCGCAGCTTCTCGTTTTCACGTTCAATGGCGGCCATACCATCGTCCAGCAGCTTGCCGAGCTTGGGATTGGCGGCCTGCTTGAGCAGGTCGCCGAAGCGGGCTTCCTCGGGAATCCAGAACACGTTGTCCTGTTTGTATGCGTCCCGATCTTCGGACAAGGCGGTGAAGGCGTCGGCCCTCATATCCTCTGGCATGAACAGGTCCGAGTCTGGATCGGCCAACCGGGCGTGGATCACTTCCCGTTGGGTATCGAAAATGTCGCTGACGTATTTCAGGAACACCAAACCGAGCACTGGGAACTTGTACTCGGCGGGGGACATGGCTCCGCGCAGCTTGTTGGCGGAATCCCACAGCAGTTTCTTGAACTCAGCTTCGGTCATGCGAGGCTTTCTCCCTGTGGCGCGGCGGGATTTTGCGGATAGCCTTCCCGCTCCAGCGCCAGATTCAATGTGACCCGAGACACACCAAAATGCTTGGCGACCTCGGTCTTGGTCATGAGTGGATCAAGCAGCATGGCGGCAGCCTTGCGCACATCTGCCTTGCTCAGCTTGGCTTTCCGACCGCCTTTGCGGCCCCGCGCACGGGCCGCTGCAAGACCGGCGACGGTGCGCTCGCGGATGAGATTGCGCTCGAACTCAGCTAATGCTGCGAAGACGTGAAATATTAGCTTGCCGCCGGCATTGGTGGTATCGATGCTTTCGGTCAGCGACTGAAACCCGACGCCGCGCTCCTCCAGGGCATGAACGATTTCCACCAAGTCCTTGAGGGAACGGCCAAGGCGATCTAGCCTCCACACAACCAGCGTGTCTCCCTTGCGCAACATCTTGAGGCAAGTTTCAAACTCTGGACGTTCCTTGTTTTTCCCGGAAGCCTTTTCCTGAAATACCTGTTCACAACCTGCCGCAGTCAGTGCGTCGAGCTGAAGTTCGGCATGTTGATCTTGGGTTGAAACTCTGGCGTAGCCGATGCGCATTAAACGCTCCTAATCTATACGTTGATAACTATACCAGAAAACTTTACGCACACAATAAGATTTGGGTGTCTTTTGAAGGACTGGTAAACTGTGTACAGTAAACGGTGGTTTGCTTTATGTCAGACAAATGTTGGTCGTTGGGTCTACGAGACTTGTGAGCTATTCTGGACAAGGGCATGCACGATAGTCTATGAAGACAAGTAAGTTTTGCTCGATGGCTTCCGGTTGTTGCCCCTTTATGACGAGCGACAGTTGACAAATAATTAAATTAAGAAATGGGATGGAAGTTGGATCAACAAATTCAGGATCGGAAGACAGGGTCATACACGGCAAACCTGCTAGGTAATATCCGAAGCCACCTGGCAGGGCTTCAGGGCTACGACGTGATGGCGCTGGAGCTCATTCAGAATGCGGATGACGCGAAAGCTGAGGAAGTTGTATTCGATATCACTGACAGTGGCTTGCTGGTGCGCAACAGCGGTCAGTTCACCTACTGTGGTGACCTAGACAAGTCATGCGAATTTCTTGCTAAGGGCAACTATAAATGCGATTACCACCGCATTACTGATGTTGGCAGCGGTGGGAAGCTATCGCGTGGCGAGAATATCGGTCGTTTTGGCATTGGCTTCGTATCCACTTATCAGGTGACGGACCACCCTGAGATTCGCTCTTCAGGCATCAAACTGGCGCTTTACCCCGAGCGAGGGCAATGGTTTGTCGAGCCCTTCAATGAGCCAGACGGCACCTCTTTCTTTCTGCCATGGGCAAGCGACCCTAACACTGAGGCGCGGCTTGCACTTGGGATTTCCCACATCAGCCCAACCCACATCGATCAGCTTGCCGACGATTTTCAGCTAGTTCTCCGCAAGAGTTTGCTGTTTCTTCGCCACATTCGGAAGGCTGAGGTACGGCGAAATGGGCAACTACTATTGGGCTGCGATTTGGATCGAAGCAAAGGCTCGGACCTCATTGTCAGTTTCAGACCCAGCGATGCCGTTGAGCACTGGCACATTCTTCGCGCCGATGCAGCGGATGCAGCCAAACTTCTTTACGCGACACACCCTCGGCTGGAGACACTTCATCGAAGCACCAAGATCAGCATTGGTCTGCGAATTGATCCCGAACCGCTAGTTGATGGGCTACTCTACGCGTTCTTGCCGACCGAACAGTCCACAGGGCTTCCCTTGCACATCAATGCAGACTTTTTTCCTGAGTCTGATCGTAAAGCAGTGATCTTCGCCGGACATCAGCACGAACAGGCGTGGAATGAAATGCTCATCGACGCTGCTGCGGCCGAGCTGGCCAGCAACCCCGAAGGCCTGTTGCAAATGCTCGGCCCTGTCCAGATGTGGCAGATCCTTGGTCGGGCATACGATCTCTCTTCAAAGCCGACAGGGCATCCACCTTGCTTCAAGCGATTCTGGGAGCGCCTAAAGGTCACTGCGACACAAGCACACATTGCTGAGGCACAGGACGGCAGCCTCCAGCAACCCCGCGGCGTGTTTATTCCTCGAACGATCCTGAATGATCATCAGGCAAAGGCACTGTTGGAGCTGGGGGGGAGACTCGTTGCCGAGGAACTTCGCCCTTTCCAAACGGCGATGAACCAATTAGGCGCGTCGATTCTGACCCTTGAACGCCTTGTTGTGCTAATGGGATCGGCATTGGCGCAGAAGGCGGCGGGAGCCACAGAAGTCGACCAAGGAAGGCTGGAGCACTTTCATCGACCTCTCTGGAGCATCATCAACGACCTTCTTCCAGATGCGGGAACAAGCAACCACAGTACGAACCCATCGGTTCAAAGGCTATTGGCATTGCCCTTTGTCGTTACCGAGGACCTTTTCGCGGTAACAATCAATCAGTCCTACACGGTGCCTTTGGGGCTGGATGCTGGACGTATTGCAGCACTGCTGCCGAGACTCGCGATTGCCTCCAGCCTTCTCGCAGGTTTTCCGAAAATCATCCGGTTGATAAAGCAACTTAATCTTGGCGTGGTGGTTTCTCACATCGGCGAGATGTGCAAATCCGAATCGCTTGCAGATGTTATCGGCGTGAACTCAAAGGAGCTACGCGATCTCTACTCGCTGTTTGCTGATTTGGACCGCCAAGGCACTGTCGAAAAAGCGGTTTATCAGCAACTGTGTGGTCTACCCATTTGGCAATCAAGCCGCGGACTCGTCAAAGCCAGCCAAGTGCTTCTGCCTGGTAATTTCACTGACCCCACCGGTCAGGCCGACTTGCTGGACGTATCTGTCCTCACCGAATCAGCCAGAAATTTTCTTGCGACAAAGCTGGGGGTGCAGACGCAAACGATCGAAGCGTTTGTGCAGACCGTGCTGCCGACGTTTTTTGATGACAACGGCCCCCTGGACTCAAGCAAGTACGCCCAGCTTATCAGTGAGCTCGCCAATCACTCGATGCTAGTGAACAACGATGATATACGTCGGCTACTAGGAACACTTCCGATCGTTCCCACGCAAGATGGAGGTTGGTCTCGTCCAGTAAATAGCTATCGCCGCACTGATTCGCTTGAAAAGATTCTTGGTGATGCACTCTACCTTTGGTTGGATACCACCCGTATTCCCACTACGCGATCGGTCCATACCTTTATCGACAGCCTAGGAATCCTTCGATCGCCGATCGCCAGGCATCTGGTCGATCGAATGCTGTCCATTGCCGAGAAATTCCTACCAACCGAAGATGCCAAGCGCGCTAGTAGTGAGGCCTTTTACGCCCTGTGCGACAAATACGAAGATTGGAAAGAGAACAAGGACTTTCAGGATGCTTTGGATGATCTTCGAGAGGCCCCGTGTTTCCCTGCGGATGGGGATACGGAAGATTGGCACATGGCTGATACCCTGTACGCGCCTTACCGTGCCGACGCATTCCGATCACAAGCCAACGTCCTTGACTTCAGAAGCACGGCACGCCTGAAAACAGGACTTCTGGAAGAGCTAGGCATCTCTATTAACCCCGAAATTCAGTTGGTCATCGACCATTTAAAGCACTGCATCACAACGGGGGTACAGCCCCACGTCTCGACGTATCAAGTATTGAATGAGCGTGCGCAACGATCAGATCCGCTAATTGCTACCCTCACTGGTTCGCAATGCATTTATGTAGAAAGTCAAAAAAAGTTCGTCCGTCCCAATCAGTTGTACTGGGTACCGCAGCAACTTGGGCGCTACGCTTACACTATTCCGGGAAATTACGAGCCATTTAAACCGTTCTTTGAGGCAATCGGTGTAAAGAACGCTCCGGAAGGCCAGGATTTCGTCGATATTCTGCTTGATATCGTCGGTGAGTATTTCGAACAGTCCAAGCCTGTAACTGGCCCAGATAGGGCGGTCTATGACATCTGCCTAGCTAGCGTGGCAACCGCCCATGAGCAGGAAGTGTTGACGTCATCTGATCTTCAGCGTTTGCAAGAAGCGCCAACCATCTTGAATTTGCAGTCTCGACTTACTCATCCAGACGAGGTGTTGCTTCAAGATAGTGAATGGCATGCTGGCTTTTTCGGCGGAGAACTCGACCAAGCCTTGTGCAAACCGGCACCGGAGCTCTGGCCATTTATAGAAGAAGTGGGTGTCAGACGGCTGAGCGAAAGTGCGCAGGTTGCACTGGAGTTTGTGGATGGACAAAAAGCAGACGAATCAGCACTTGCAGAGAAGCTAATGGAGCGAACGGATATCCTCGCTAGATTGCTTCACGACAAGCCAACAACCACTCGCAGAAAGATACGAGATGCACTCTCGGATTTGAAGGCCATCAGCCATGACGTGGTACGTATCCAAGCCTCAGTCAATGTTGGAGGGGAGCAGGCAATCGCTCCCCCTGCCTCGACTCAGGCATTTTACGACTTGGAAAACGGTAGTCTGATCCTCGCTCGTCCAGTGAGCGATCGGAGTTGGTACCCTATCCTCAACGCGCTATTCCATCAACTGATGCCAGAAGAGCCCGGGAGCGAAATCCCGAAACTGACGCTTAGCGTTAGCCCTTTGATGAGGATTGCGGTCGAGGAGGCGCATCGTGAGTTGAGTGATGCTGGCATTCCGTTTCTGGACGCGGAAGCTAGCAGAACTGAAGATTTAACATCACCAGACCTTGATGAAATGAGCGGCGTCACCGAGACTTTCAGCGGCGATGAAAATGATACTGTGCCTGTACCAAATGATAGTTCCTACGCTCACGAGACTTACACCGACGACAAGGAGAAGAAGCGACAGGCCGAAGATCCCGAACACCAAGCGCCCTCAGGGGGAGCGGGTGGTGAAGAAGGCTCTGAAACTTCGCGCCAGAAGATTGGAGATCGAAATAGTTTGTTCCCCCAAAAAGGCGGCAGCTCCAGGTCGGGGCAAGGTGAGCGGCACACGAATAAAACACGTCCCAAGCACAAGGAGCAATGGGACCGGCGTCTACTCTCCTACGTTCGGCAGAATCAAGAGGATTTCTCGTGCACTGGCGATCAGGAGGGGCCATCGGAGCACAATTTGGCTGTCGAGGTCGTTGCGCGTGAGGCGGTATGTGAATATGAAAGGGAGCGCGGGCGTGTGCCAGAGCAAATGGCACAAACACATCCTGGATACGACATCATCAGTCGTAACCCCGTTACCGGCGAAGAGCGATTCATCGAAGTAAAGGGCGTAAATGGAGAGTGGAGCCAAACTGGCGTCGGTCTATCACGCCTCCAATTTAGCAATGCTCAAGACTATGGGGACCTCTACTGGCTATACGTCGTCGAGTTTGCCTCAGCACCGGAGCACATGCGCGTGCACCCCATTCGAAGTCCGGCAACTCTGGTTTCTGCATTTATGTTTGATGGCGGCTGGCGGGACGCTGTAACAGAGGAGAAAGCTGACCCTTCTGCACTATTTATTCCTGGAGCCCGGATTCAGCATCAGGATATGGGGTGTGGAGAAATTCGAGATGTCGTCACTCGCGGAAGTACCAAGCTGCTTACAATTTTGTTTGATGGAAAATCTCAGGCGACACCCAATGTAACTCTGAACTTGTATCGCATGCACATTCTGGATAACTCCGATGACGACAATCATTCCTGAATTATCTGAGGCGCAACTCAATGACCTGCCATCACAAGCCGAGGCAAAGGTCTATAGGGCCTTGAGGGATAGGTTGCCGCATGACTATGTCGTCTTTTTCCAGGTAGGGTGGATCTTGCGCCGTGAAGAGGAGCAAGCGAAGGATGGCGAGACTGATTTCTTGGTTTGCCATCCTGATCGCGGCTATCTCTGTGTCGAGGTGAAAGGTGGTGGCGTCGGATTTGATGCAAGCACTGGTGAGTGGTTTTCGATAGATCGAAACCAGCGTAAACACCACATCAACAATCCCATCAGCCAAGCACTGAAGGCAAAATACTCGATTCGCTCAAAACTGAATGAGCACCCACGCTGGCGGGATCTTGGCCTCGGAAATGTACTTCGTGGTCACACCGTTTTCTTCCCTGACGTTGGTGATGTAAACGTACTGAGCCGACCAGACATGCCGGCCGCGCTGATTGGTTCAGCTCGGTCTCTTCAGAATCCTCAATCGTGGATCGATGATGCCTTTGCCTACTGGGGTAACGACGCTGGGAGTTTTACGACTATCGGTCGTCGCGGTATTGATGTGGTCCGCGAAGTTTTTGCGAGATCCTTTGTCGTCGCTCCCCTTGTCGCGTCACGGCTTGCCGATCAGGAGGCTCATAGGCTGATGCTCACAAAGGACCAAATGCGTGTCCTTGATTTTCTGCACTCACATCGGAGAGTAGCCGTCAGCGGTGGAGCAGGAACTGGCAAGACTGTTCTAGCACTTGAGAAGGCCCGTCGCCTAGCGTCAGAAGGCTTCAAGACGCTCCTTACTTGTTACAACAGGCAGTTGGCGGATCACCTTTCAAGCTTGTGCGCTGGTACGAGCAGCCTGGACGTAATGAGTTTCCATCAGCTTTGCTACCGACAGGTCGAAAGGGCCAAACACGCGTCAGGCCGGGATCTGGTTGCAGAGGCCAAAGTGACATACCCAGGAAAAGATATTTACGACGTACAACTGCCCAATGCTTTTGCGTATTCCTTGGATATCCTTCCAGATCGCTACGACGCGATCGTTTGCGACGAAGGACAGGATTTCCGCGAAGAGTTCTGGGTTCCACTTGAACTCTTGTTGTCGGACTACGAACGTGCACCGCTATACGTCTTCTATGATGACAATCAGAATATTTATGCACGCGCTGGCACTTTCCCAATACGCGAGGAGGCGTTCACGCTGACTACAAATTGCAGGAACACAGCTCCGATTCATGTAGCCGCGTATAGGCACTACAAGGGTGTGCCTGTTAGCCCTCCCGATATTGAGGGCGATGATGTGCAGTTCGAAGCATCGCCGGGGCGTGACGCCCAAGCTGCAAAAATTAACGCAAAAATTGTTGATTTTGTCGCTCGCCAAGGCGTTCCTGCTAGAGACATTACTGTTTTGATTGCAGATGCGCTTCGTAAAGCTGATTACTACACGGCGTTAAAGCGATTGCCACTACCAAAGCCCGCAAGCTGGTTAGAAGAAGGCATCCGAACTGACAATACTGTCCTGATTGACACAATTCAGCGCTTCAAAGGGCTCGAATCGCCTATTGTGATTCTGTGGGGCTTGGATACTATCGATTTGGCGCGTAGCGGGGAACTGCTCTATATCGGAATGAGTAGAGCGAAATCGTTATTGATTGTGGTTGGGACTGCAGCAACATGCGCTACCTTCTCAGCATAGTAACCACTAGACTGAAGTAATCATTGGAAGTGTGACTTGGTGGCCTGCACAGCCGCCACACAATGTAGTGCTATTGGCAGTTAATGCGGTGACAGCTATTTGTGCTACTCTCAGCAAACTCAGATTAATGCGCTGATCCATACAATAGTAGTGATAAAACCAAGCCCGTTAACTATCCTTTCTCTAGGGAGGTTCCCAGAAGAACCAACCAATATGTCAGCTTCTTCCGGGAATATGTGGGAATTCCTGATGTGGCATGGGAATCATGGAACCATTCTCCGGACCGATGCGGTATGTCCATCACAGCGCGGAGAGCCTCAGAACAGGAATGGAAGGCTTAGCACAAATTTGGCACAATCAAGGGAGTAAGATCGAAAAATGGCGGGGAAAAAGGCTCTTGAATCATTGGTAGATGTGGTGAGCCGCCTGGGCTTCGATCCCAGCACACTCGCCTTAAAAGGGCGATATAATACCCTTTCTGTTGTTGGATGTTTTTCTGTTTGGCTTTATTTTAAAGGATTTTTTGATGTCACGTTTTGTTCCTTTTTCCTATGTTTTGTTTTCTCGTTGCAACAAAATTGCAACGGGGAATTGGATCAAGGATTATTTCGTGTAATCTATCATAGACGAATGCCAGATATTAATAATGGCTTCTTCGTCCGAGGAAGCCATTCAGGGACATATTCAAGAATTGGGTTGTTTTAGTCGATCAGTTTCAGAGACTCCCTCCCAGGAACATCAAGCTTTCTTCTAATGCTTATTGAATCGATCACCATTTGGATCTGTCCTTTGCTGAACCCCAAATTTCTGAGAATGCAGAGAGAAAATAGTGCCTCCAACTGATTGGAGAGATACCAAAGATCTCGACCAAATTTGGCTTTTGGCTTTGTGCGGGGATCGAAGTGGGTCATGTAATTTCTAGTATTGACGAGTTCATCGATAAATTTCCTCTTGTTTTCGATCAATGACGGAAATTCGCCCAGAATCTGATTCAGACGCATCCTCAAAGAACATTCGTTGGCGAAAGCAAGACTTTCATTGATGAGTTTTCTTTCTTTTTCATTCTCACAAGAACTGATCAGTTTGTTTTTTAACTCTACAAATTCCTCATCGGGATATTTCTTGTAGTTATGAGTCAATCGATGGAAAACTTCAAGACCTTGAATCAGGAGGAGAAACCTCGTTTCCAACAAAACGTGCTTGAATGCGGTCGCGGAAAAATAGAGGTCATATGCGATTTTTAGGTCCGACTTGTCGTCAAGATAACTCGATAGAATTTTTCCGAAATCGTTTTCTATCATATTGTAGGAAAACAAAAACCAGGAGGGGTGAAAAAAAATCGATGTTTCTGTTTTCTCAGGAATGCTTTGGTAAATAAAATCCATCCATTTTTTTTGATTAGTATCGCTGTTGGGTTTTGAAACTTTGATGGAGGTTAGGCTGAGGGGGATGTCCAATGCGAGACAGAAAAATGAGTTGAACCGATAAACAATGTTCTGAATATCTGGCATACTTCTTGGACGAGTCCAAGTCAAACAGATGGATGCGCAGTATTCAATCGTTAATTTAGAGCCTCCGGACGAAGACTGATAGTATCTGTCTTGATTGATAGATAACGACAAATCGTCCGAAATCTTGAAGCTCTTTGGTTCAATGTTTTTTGAGACTATCTCTACAGCATTATTTTCAACGTCTCTTGTTATGGGAATTTTGGGGAAGCCGACCCATTCGTATAGTCCCTCTATTTCAATTTGAGCCTCTGTAAAAATCGCCTCATCGAAACTGGAAATATGATGCCCAATTAATAGCCCGCCAATGTGGAAGGTTCTAATTTGAATGTGGTTCGAGAAGTGGTCATCAGAGATTGTGACTCCGAATAGAGAAACTTGGCCCTTTTTCTTGATTTGTCCATGAATGATCGGGATGTCATTCCCGTTCTTCATCAATGAAGCTGGTGGATTCAACAATTCCAGAGATATTCTTCCAGATTTGGAAACGGTAAGGGTTCCACAACAATGTTGTGCGGGGCTCTCGGGATTCCACCAGAAACCGGTGTCTTCGATGTTTTCAGGTATGTTCATAGGCTTAATGGTCCAATCTGTCTTAGTTTCCAGTCAACATACTCGTTTTGCATGACAATCCTAACAGAGTGA
>JAJYPA010000144.1 GCA_021795795.1 Pseudomonadota bacterium
TCGGATGCCGTCTGCGGCAAATAATCCCACTGATTGCCGTTGGTGCTGGTCGGGTTGGTGTCCAAGTTAGAGTAGCCTTCTTGGTAGCCGTCGAACTCCTGTGCTGATGTATACGCTGCATTCATGGTCACCGGAGATCCAGTCAAACATTTTTGGTTGTTTCCGGCGCAGTTGCCGCCCACTAAATGTTCCTGGATGCTGGTGAAGCCAGGGCCGCCATTGGCAACGACATCGTAGAGCATACCCGTGACAAAACCTGCCCCGAATCCTCCAAGAGCACCAAAAACACCACCGATCGCTGCACCGCCAGTAACCGCCGCAAGCACCCCCAAAATGACATCGAAGAACAGCCCCGTGAACCCGCTCTTGGTTGTGGAGTGCAGGAAGCTCTGGAAGGCGGCTGTAGGCAAGGTCGCCCCGGCCCCGGCTGGCACATAGACATACCCGCCGTTGACCTCGAGTTGGCCCAGGTAGTTGTTGCCGAACTGAGCCGTGGCGTTGGTAAGCCCACCGATGGTCTGGGCGTCCTGGCTGACGTTGAGCGAGGCGACGGCGGCGGCGGGGGTGGATGCGGAAGAGCCTGGGACGGGTAACAGGTAGCCTTCCTGCTGCCCGGGTGCCGCGCCTTCAGGGAGCACGGCGGTCCAGACGGGGGCGGTATTGGCCGTTTCCTTGTGGGTCACACTGGCGGTGAACAGAGAACTGCTGGAACTGGTGCTCATGTGGCTTGTGGTGTTGGCCGCCGCGATCCAGCCGATGCCGGACTGGACGTGTTGCATGACCAGGCCGACCGCCGTGTTGAACGCGGCGGGCGTGATGGAGACGAAGGATCCAGGGTTAGGCCCAGCGCCATTACCGTTCTGGCCGGGGATAAACTGCCAGTTTTCGCAAAGATTATTTCTTTGATAGAATTTTGAACCGCCTTCAGCGTTATAGGAAATAGATCGAATGAGAAATGGACGCATTATCGCACTGGCCATAGCCAGTACATCTTTGGCTGCCTGCGCCAATATGCCGCAACTTCCACAACTACCATCACCCAACTCTCTCTTGCAACCTTCTGCCACATCACTTCCTGGATATTCTCCGGCCGAAGGTGCCGCTTCAGCGCAAATTGGTTTAGCGGTGAAGGGTTTTCATAAACTTAGCCCCGTTTTGGCTTCTACAATTTCTTCGGCAGAGCCGTTTATTCAAAAGGTGGTGGCTACGGTTGCTTGTCTGCAGCCAAAAGTTGAGATGGGATATGAGACAGACATGAACCCTTTGTTACCTTACATTGCTGCAAACAGCAATGGCGCAGGAACTGCATGGGACTTTTACCACGGTCCATATAGCCAGATACAAGGGTTTCATGGTGGGTGTCTTCAGGTCAAGAAGTTATTTGGATGGCGCACGAACAAGCAGGGAAATGCGCTGGATTTTGTTGGCGTTTTTTATTACCAAAGCACTGGGGAGTATGCAAGGCAGATTTTCTACCTCACTAAAGGGCAGGATGGTAGTTGGTATATCAACGGGCTTTCTTGACCTTTCTAGGGAGTAGTTAGAGTGCAAGGCACGATCAAGTGGTTTTCCGCAGAGAAAGGTTATGGGTTCATCGTCGCAGACGAAGGCCCGGAGTATTATTTTAATGTCCGTTCCATTCAGGGGGCAGAACTTCCCAGTAATGGGGACATTGTTCGCTTCGACGGAGAGCAGGGAGCAAAGGGGCTCAAGGCAACATCAATCACGATTCTCGTAAAGGCTCAAGCACAATCGTCTGGTCGATCCCATGATGACAGAGTGGTTTGCCTTCACTGCAAAAAAACAATGGTTCCGCGAATGGTTACCTATCGTGGAAAGCCTCAAAAATCATTATGCCCATTTTGCGGTGGCGTGTATAAAGATTTCGGCTGGTGTTTCATCGCGACCGCCGTTTACGGTGACTATAACGCGCCGGAAGTGATCGCGCTAAGGCGATTCCGTGACCAAATCCTTGCGCCCACCACGATGGGGCGATTTCTGATCGCGATTTACTACCACGCATCGCCTCCAATCGCCAGATATCTGGCTGGGAGACGGCAGTTGGCCTTGCTTGTGAAGGCCATTCTAAACATTTTTGTTCACCGGTAGCATGGCCAAGTGCGGCTTTGCGTGTGGGGTGGTCGGACAATGGCAGTGCTAACATGAACCGTTTTCCACCTCCACCTCCACCAGAATGTGCGGCCAGCCTGTATCGCTTAACGTTTCGAGACGGCAAAGTGGCGCTGTCGCCCAACTGCGATTTCGGAGAGAAAAAGGCTGCTTGCAAAATTTGAATGGTACAATAATCCCATGATGAACAAACAAGGAGATACCATCATGAATCGTAGTTTAAGAACTGCCGCCAAGCTTGCAGCCTTCGCCGGGGCCGCTGCACTGCTGAGTGGGTGCGCTGCTAACAACCTGCATATCGCTGGAAATAGCCCGTTGCGTAATGCCGCCTTTGTCCAGAAAGAGTTCAAAGGACATGCTTTCGTGCTTGGGACTGTCACTGCCGCATCGAGTCAGATGCAGGCTACTGCCAATCACACGTTGCCAACGGAAGCGTATCTCGAGTTGCTTCGCAACGATCTGGAAAAGGCGTTTAAAAATGCTGGGCTAAATAATGGGACTAAGCCGGCCTATCGGGTTGACGTGGAAGTGGACCAGTTTTACTTTAAATCGGGAGTTGGCGGATTCCACGTTGGACACCTGTATGCCACAGATACGATCATTGGAGGAAACTCAACAATACATATCCCCATTAAGCTGTGGGATGGGGGTGGTTATATTTATGGTTATTGGCACGCCCCTGTTTGGGATTATTGTCGTCGGTTGATTCCTTTGACGGCAATCTACACGGATAAAGCAATCCTACGATTAAAAAATGGTGAGCGAATCACAAGTGGTAGCTTGGGTACTTCTGGCGATGTGGCCGGTCAGCATATAGATTTGTACAATCTTGGGAAATTCGGTATCAAAGAGCTCACGAAATCTGAAATCGAAAAGGTGACTGGATACTCTGTACAGCAATTACACGCATTTGACAAGAGTAGTGGGGCCTAATCAAAGACCCAATCATGAGTAAAAAGGCGACCTACTCAGGCCGCCTTTTTTGATGTGTCATTGGGCTATGGAATGCCAGTCCCCGTAATTCCACCTGTGTTACTTCCAAAATTAATATATCCGTTACCCGTCTTTTGTGCCTGATTCGCCATATCAGAGAGTGTTTCCCCTTTCTGTGCCTGGCCAGGTGTAATAGTGGTTTGCTTGTACCCCTGTCCGAATCCGCCTTGCACGTTTTGTGGTGCCTGTTCAACGGCAGCCGCAGATTGCGGAAGGTAATCCCACTGGTTGGTCTGTGCAGTAGGGTTGGTGTCGGAGTTGGAATAGCCTTCCTGGTAGCCGTCGAACTCCTGCGCGGATGTGTATGCCGCGTTCATGGCTACCGGTGGTCCGGTTAGGCATTTCTGATTGCTACCAGCGCAGTTGCCACCTACGAGATGCTCCTGGATATTAGTGAATCCTGGGCCGCCATTGGCAACGACATCAAAGAGCATGCCCGTGACAAAACCGGCTGCAGCTCCGGCTCCGGCTGCTGCCAACCCAGTAATGGCAAGCCCTGCCAGCGGCGCAGCCGCCCCAAAGGTTACCGCCGTAATCACCGCCAGGATAATATCAAAGAACAACCCCGTGAACCCACTCTTGGTTGTGGAATGCAGAAAGCTCTGAAAAGCGGCGGTAGGCAAGGACGCCCCGGCCCCGGCGGGGACATAGACATAGCCGCCGTTGACCTCGAGTTGCCCCAAGTAATTGGATGGACCAAACTGTGCTGTAGCGTTGGTGAGTCCGCCGATGGTCTGGGCGTCCTGGCTGACGTTGAGCGAGGCGACGGCGGCCTGCGGAGTGGACGCGGAAGACCCCGGGACGGGCAATAGGTAGCCTTCCTGCTGGCCGGGGGCGGCACCTTCAGGGAGCACGGCGGTCCAGACCGGCGCGGTATTGGCCGTTTCCTTGTGGGTTATGCTGGCGGTGAACAGAGAGCTGCTGGAACTGGTGCTCATGTGGCTGGTGGTATTGGCCGCCGCGACCCAGCCGATGCCGGACTGGACATGTTGCATGACGAGGCCGACCGCCGTATTGAAGGCGGCGGGCGTGATGGAGACGAATGACCCAGCGTTGGGGCCAGCGCCGTTACCGTTCTGGCCGGGGACAAACTGCCAGAACGGGTTGGTGTTCTCAAAATCCTGGGTGAACACGTTACCCATCGTTGGCGTGAACTGCGCCATTTCGATGATGCCTTGGCCGTTGGGCTGCTTGACGAGGCGCACGACGAAGATGGTGCCGGACAGGGTTCCAGGATCGTAATTCGCAAATACGACCGGGCTGTTCCAGGGCATGTCGAACGTATTGCCGCCATGGGCGATCGCCTGAACCTGGCTCGCGGAGAGTTTCACGAGCGCAACCGCGCCGCCCAGGTTATTATCGACGTAGATCTTGTCCGTATTCAGAGAATTGTACAGTGCCTGAACATTGTTCGGGGTGGTGAACGTCTGCTGGGCCTGCCAGTTCATGCCGGCGGTCACGGCGTAGGCTTGTTCCAGAGGCATGGCGACGCCGACACCGACGAAGATGGCTGCGGCGATGGCTTGGCGGAGACGGTATTTACGGTTGTTCTTTGGCATGACGGGTTCCTTTGGCGCTGGTGTGCAGGTTCCGAACGCTTTGTATTTATAGCGGAAAGGGTTGAGATGTTGTTGGCAAAAAACGGCATATTTGTTTGGATTATGTTGACACCAACTATCGTTGGTGGTCCACTTTCAGCTTGGTTGGCGACGGTGTGCCAGATTGTGGAGGTAGGGAGTGTTGGGAAGAAATTTCTGCTTGTTTAACCTGGGTTGCGTGATGGGCTATTTTGGAAATTGTCTAAATTCTCCTTTCCCGCTGTTAGTCGCTTTTTTGCTTCCGTGTAACGGGGTATGAGCATTCTCACAAAATTTCTCGCGTGGTTCATTCGTGAGCATATCGGGGAAAAAGAGCGGGCCGCCCGTCAGGCAGGCTATCAAGAAGCAACCAAAGCGATTGGGAAGCAGTTGAAGAATCGCCAGGATGACATAGACTCATTGACGGAACAGTTGGCACAGATTGAGAAGGACCGCACATGGATTATCCGAGATGACAGGACTGTCCCCGATATACATGCGGACACGTCGATCTATGGACCTAAATGTTTGCCAGTTACCATAAATCTGCAACAGCAGATGCGAGATGCCGTCGACCAACTTGTCCGGCAAGGCAAGCTATCCATGCCAACGGAAGAGCAGTGGGCGATGATCCTGAATGATTATCCAGCAACCTGTGTAGTCGCTGGCGCTGGTTCCGGAAAATCTACGACGTTGGTACTTAGGGTGGTTTTCCTAGCCTGTTATCTTGGTATCCCTCTTTCGAAAATAACGGTAGTCTCATTTACTCGGAAATCTTGCAAGGAATTACGCGAAAAGATCGTCGAGAAGCTTTCCCTGGCACCATGGTCTGAGCGTCTAAAAGTGTCGGAGAGCCAATCTCTGGAAGATATATCGCGAACACTGGTGAGCACTTTCCACGCGGCTCTCAACAGAATGGCCAAAAAGGTTTTCCCAAATGTTCAATGGTTCGATGTTATTGGGGAAAAGCACCACGATGAAGATGAGATAGACAATCCTGTCGGGATGGTCAAGCTCGATGAACAGCAAATTGAGTTGCTAAAAGAAGCTTATATTCATTGTTACCAGGGTAACAGCGACTTTCAGAAACATATTGACGAGATGATGCGGATCGAAGCCGACAAATCATCTTATGGGGCAAGCGATAAAGATGGCGATGTTGAGGCCGCTAAGAAAGGTTCCTTATTGCCAGCCAGCAACCGTGATTTAGCGCTGGTCAAGCTTGTAAACGAGCGTTTTACGGTGATCGCAAAGAAGTTGAAACTCAACTGGCCTCCGGAAGGAGTAGATCTTACGCCTGTCTGCCTTGCGGACATGGGCATACCGAATGTTTTTTACGCTAATGGAACCATTTCAAAATCTGGACGGCCAATATTTCTTAGCCTAAACGGGATGTTAAACAGGGAATCACTATTCTTCACTGGAGAGAAGATTGGGGATGGTGCGGATGCGTTTTCGGTCCTTGCAGCCGGTAAAGTTCGTCGTATGATCATAAAAAGCTACTATGGTGGGAACGCCTTGGATATACGTAGCACGAAAGATATTGCTCGACTCGATATTGATGTGCTGCGTGGATCTGTTAGTTCGAGTGCGCCAAGATTTCAGCTGCAACTCGATGGCGAAACGTCAGCAACAGACATCCTTCAAGCATTGTATGACCAGGGGTCTTTTATCGAGAATCTTGGTGTCGAAGTCCCGTTTTTGTTAGGGAAATGCGAATTCAAAAGTGGTTCGCTAGAATATCGCTTTGCTTCTGCGCTTGCACTTTTCTGGAAAACGTTTGAGGAAACGCTTAGAGAAAAAAACATATTAACTTTCAATCGTGCTTTCATCGCCCTTGCACAGGCCGGTCACGACAAATTCAGCAAGATTTCTCCAGTTGTTCTGGAGCCATTTACACATCTGCTAATCGACGAATTTCAGGATATTTCCCCCCAAATTGTGGCTTGGTTGAAGAATATTCAATCCTATATTTCTGCGCACAACGGGAATCCGACTATTGAAGCTATCGGAGATGACTGGCAATCCATCTACGGTTGGAGGGGAAGCGCACCGCAGATATTTATAAATTTCCACATTCACTTTCCAGTGCATACGTCGCTTGGAAGGCAAAATCAACTAATGATGATGACAAATTTTCGTAGTGTTGGTCCTATTGTATTAGACGCGGAAAAAATCCTTGCGCCTATAGAGATTAAAATAGATAAGAAAGGAAATTGTTTTCAACAAGCTGGGCCAGGGGATCATGGAGTTATCCTGAAAATAGCTGATTCATCTAATATAGAAGGCGAAGGCATTATTGTTGATGAGATTATTAAACAAATGAAGTTTGCCCGCAATATGCAGAATGCAGACAAAAATCATGTGTTAGTTCTTTCGAGAACTAATCAAGTAAAAAACAAAATTAAGGCATCTGTTGAAAATCGAATCGGGGAACCTTTTGGCACAGATAGCTCCATCCAATTTATGACATATCACCAAGCAAAGGGTTTGCAGGGTGAGGTTGCCGTTCTCTGTGAGGATTGCGTCAGTGGAGATTCGCACACTTTACGCAATGCTATATATAAATCATCTGGATTGTTCCCAAACAATTATACCTATGATTTAGCTATGGATGATGAGGCCTATAGATTAGGATATGTGGGGGTTACACGCGGTATTCGTCGCGTACTCTGGCTCGTAAAAGAAGCCAAAGGCGCATCTCGGTTCTTCGTTGAAGCAATCCCCATTTATAAAGAAGTTGATAAGTTGGGCGTGTGACTAAATCCGAGGATCATTTACTCTTCAGGGTGTGGAGCAGTCGCAATGAGCTTTAGAATGCATTATCCTCGATATGCGTACAAGCCTTTATCTCAGCTTTCCAGGATTGGCCAAGATGCTTTCTCCAATTAACATGGCCCTCTGTCTCGATAAGGTCAGAACTGCCGCAAATGCCGTAACCAACTCGGTTGATTTGGAACCAAACACGCGCCTGGAGTAGCCATTCAGACTGATCCTTGCTTAGTTCTATGGAGTCTAAGAACGTCACGTATCTATCCCAATCATTATATTCATGATATCGTTTCTTTAGCAGGATATGGGAAGTTGCTCTGAGTGGTTCCTGAGCTATTCCCCATGCTTTCCTAATGATTTCAGGAGCATTTGGAATCTCGCAAGAATACGCATTTCCATTTGAGTTAGACCATTCACAAACATAGCACTCCCCAACGAACACGCGGTCTATTTTATTAGCATGCATCCAAGCCACCTGGGCAGAAAAGCCTGCCATCATGCCATCAAGTTGAAGGGTCCGTACCAGTGTTTGATTCATATTCATATTCACATCCCCATACCATAACTTATCTCTATGCGCTCCACGTCAAGTTTCTCAGCGAGCAAAACAACCACGCGCCAGGCTTCGTCGAAATTAAACATGGCAATCCCTGCGGACCATGGATTTTTAGGGTTGTTCGCCCAGTTCATTGCATCGAATGGTTGTCTCAGTACCTGTCCTTCATCATCAGTGGTGCCGAAAACCAACCCTATGGCATATTCGACTTCTTCTGGATCTATCAGCGTCAGTTCGATGTGCCCCGCTGGAAGATTGGTATTGCTTTCGTATGGTGGCGTGCTGGCACTTATATGCAAGCCCCAATGGCTCGGCACAGGTAGTGCGGCCATGATCGCGTTAACGATGCTTTTAGCAAAATCGTTGCTTGAGTAGGGGCATTCTGTTGCTTCGCTATCGTAGTTGGCTATGGATCTCTGAGGAGGATTACTGGTCATTGGTTTCTCCGCGCAGGCTCAGATGGATAAAGGAATATTTTTAGCATGGTGCACCCGCACAGGTATGGATTGCTCAATAGGCTATTTATACTGTGCTTCCAGGCACAATATTGTCGCAAAAAAGATAGAGTTATACATATTACGAGTGCAATTCTAAATCCTAGCCAAAACAAAGGGGCACTGAAGGCCCCTTGCACTAACTCAGTGGATCTGGTGATGCCGATCCGCAGGGGTTGCTGCGGTGGTAGCTTGCCCACTGCTACTCCTGTGGCGGCCAGCCTCTCAGGGAAGGAAAAGGAAAAGTTTAGCGCTTTTCAGAAAACAATATTGGGTTTGTATAGTGTATTGTCTGTCATGCTGGTGCCGCCCATGTCTTACGGGTGATGTTGCCATCCTCATTAACTTAGGAGCTTACCATGTCACTCAAACCCCTGGAGCACGATCCACATTACAATCCTAACGCAGATTTTGGGCAGGATGAAATCACCATCTTGATATCCTGCTTTGTCGAACAACACCATGAACTCTTCCTCAACTGGCTAGAGGAAAACAAATTGTCTTACCACAACGGGTTTCGTTCCTGGTTTTTCGTTAACAGGCGCCAGTACGAAGGCGAAGCCATGCTTATTAAGGCAGGTGTTGAACCAGTTGGTCCTGACGCGTTTCAGAAAGATTAAGCAGGCTAATCGAGGCTGATCTGCCGCGAAAATTCATATCGCGCGTCACTGATGGCTTCTTTGACGCGAAAAATATCCGGAGAGTTTAGTCTCCCTTGCGCGCCAGCGACGGCCGTCACTAACGTGATAACTGTATCTTCCAGGGTTTCCAATCTTTTCGATAGCGCTTTTGCCAGTGTCTCCGTGTCCATAAGCCTCTCCCATTCGTTTGTGGTGGGGAAAGTGGACCACGACCAAGATGGCTGAGTCAATCGACCGTATGTCATGGAATCCAGACCAAAACAAAGGGGCCATGAAGGCCCCTTGCACTAACTCAGTGGATCTGGTGATGCTGATCCGCTGAGGCATTCTTGACCCGCATGAAAGCGGGTTGATCGTACTGGTCCCAATCAACCACGGGGGTGACCGGGGTTGCGCAGGTTACCGCAGCTTTCGCCTGAGCAACCTTATTGGCGCGGTAGGCATGCCACTTGGCCATCCCTGCCTTTCCGCCAGCCTTGCTCACCATGAAGGTGAACCGGCTGACCTTGCGAGTACCCGCCCAGAGGCGGGGTGCGGTCCACTTGATCCCCTTGAAGAGGAGCACGGCGGAGCGATACATGATGCCGGGACCCTTGGGGGTGGCGGCTGCTGCTACTTCGGCTGGGGCAGTTACCTGCACCTGTCGATCTGCCTGCTGCTTTTCAGCTAACAGCACTGTTTTTTTGGCCCGCTTTGCCCACCGCCAAAACATAATGGCCGGGATCCAAAAGGTTGCGCTGGTCGCCATCAAGGCTATGCCTGTATTTGTCCACATGGTATTTCTCCTTTTTCCGGAAAGGTCGGGAGATCTACCGCCCATATGGGAGGATGAATCTCCCATATGGGAACTACACGAACGACGGTAGCTAGCCGTCGTGATATTCTGGCTGTAATGCCGCCAGTGGTCATCATCGAAGAAAGTCGATGCGCTTTGAGGCTTGATCATGACACATGTCGCACCACTGAAAATTGCCAAGAACACAAATTTTCATGACATAATAATTGTGTATAACAACCTCGTGTGGAGGGCTGTGGTGAACGAAGATCTCAAGAAATTAACGGAAGGGAAGTCTGACGGCGAGTGCGCGATCATCTGCGCATCGCGCCTGGAAAAGACTTTGGACAGCGTATATGGCGCAAGCGGACCTGGGTTGGGTCAAAAGGCTTCCGCCGTGGCAAAGAGGTTGCCGTCCGGGATGGACGATAAGCTCCGGCGTATAGCGGGTATACGGAATAGCGCCGCGCATGACCCGCTGGAGTTTTCGTTACGGAACCGTTCTGCATTTGTGGCCGAGTGTTCCAGGCTTCTGGACGTGCTGGGCGGCGAGGGTATCAAACGGCAGTCACAGCAGCCGTCGCCGGGGCCATCGGTGGCGTATGCCTGGGAAGGATTGGCCTCCAAGGCGATTATCGCCTTGGCGCTGGCGGGTAATGGGATGCTGTGGTTGCATTTATTTGCCAACGAGAAAACGGCGCTGATCAAGCCCTCCATGCATGTGCTCGGGTTGTCGTTATTCTTGACCGTCATTGGTATCTTTTTTGCCATGATGACCGCGGCAGCCATGCGTTTTCTGGGGTCCAGTGATCACTCCATGATTTGGCATGCCTTTCACCGGGGTGGACGGCTGCATATTCTGGTAGGGTTATTTTTGGCCTACTTTGTGATTTCGTGGTACGGGTGTGCGCCGGTGGCCATGGGGCTATTTGCGGCGCTCTCCATTCACAGTGTGTATGTGGCCACGCCGCTTTCGGCGTTCACCATTACCCTGTTGCTGCTTATGCGTGGACGGTGGACCCAGGCGGCAACATCGTGGCGTGCGGTATTGACCCTGGTTCCACTGATGACCTTGTTGGCTTACGCAGTTCAGGTTTATTGGAAGGGTGGGATGGTCGGCGCGGCCTTACCGTTAATTGGTCTTGCTATGGCCTTCTCTCCACTGGCCTATGTCACCATCAGCGAACGTTGGAAAACCGTAGGAGATCTCATTTATGCACTGTTTTTTGGCGTGATAGGTGCCAGCGGCATCGTGTTTATGCCACTCATGTTGTCAGCTAAAACGATGTCGGTCCACCCATTACTGGCCTTGGAAATCTTTGTCATGGTATTACTGGTATTCGCCGCAGCTGTATTCATCATGTCTTTTCTGTTCTCCTTGCCATTCCGTCAGAGGTTTGTAAAGGCTCAAGTTGCCGCTTCCGGGAATGCGGGAACGGCCGACGCTGAATTCGTTGATCAGTTCACCAGCCAAAAGAGTATGGTGAACTTCTCCCGGATAGCGGGCATGACCGCGATGAAGGAAAAATTGCTGGCTGCGGCGAAAGAAGCGAAAACGGGGGGTCGTAACGGGATATTGCTCTATGGAGAACCTGGTAACGGCAAGACCCTCTTCGCTGAGGCATTGGCGGGTGAAATCGGGTTGCCGCTGTTCAAGGTGTCCATCGCGCAGATCAAGAGCCGATGGGTGGGGGAAACCACTCAGAAATTGATGGGCGCGTTCGCCTTCGCGAAAAGAAAACCGTGCGTGTTATTTTTCGATGAGATCGAGGCAATCGTTCCGCCGCGGGACCGGATATCCGACCCGAGTTCGGAAGACGCCAAAATCACGGCCGCGTTCCTGACCGCATTGGATGATCTACGTACGACCACGAAAGTGGTGATCCTGGCTGCCACCAATTATCTGGACAAGGTGGACCCCGCTGGCATTCGAGAGGGGCGCTTCGACTGGAAAATTGAGATTCCGGCACCGGATCAGGAGGCGCGGCGGCATATCCTGTCGAGCGGCCTGCGTAATGAGACTATCGGGTTATCAGTCCTCGATGCCGCGGCAAAACGGTTGCGAGGGTATAGTGCCGCCAAGATTCGGGCTGTCAGCGAAGAAGTGGCCCGGAACACGGATGGGGGGCAGGAACTCACGCTGGAGAGCTTCATCCAGGCACAAAAGGCGTTGGCCGGGTCATCAGGGCACGGAGTCGGGGAGGACGCCCCTGGTTTGGACGACCTGGTGCTTCAGGAGTCGGTGCGGGTGCATCTGCGTTCGCTCATGGGGCGCATGCTGGACCCGGCAGGGGCGCAAGAGAAAGGGGCAACCGTGCCATCCGGAGTAATTTTCTACGGGGACCCGGGCAACGGCAAGACCATGGCGGCCCGCGCGTTGGCGAAGGAAAGCGGCTGGAGCTTTCTGAATGTCACCGGAGCGGATGTCGCCAAAGAGGATGGCGTCAAGAACCTGTTGAAGCGCGCGAATGAGATCCGGCCTTGCATCATATTCCTGGATGAAGCTGACGGAGTTCTTGCCAACCGGGATTCCTGGCAAGCCAGGGCGGACACTATCAACGGCCTGCTGACGGCAATGGATGGATCCGGCGGGCGGATGAGCGATATTCTCTGGGTTGCCGCGACGAACCGCATCGAGGCGATAGATCCGGCCATGTTGAGGGGTGGACGATTCAGTGAGAAGATCCGTTTCCCCAACCCGGACAAGGAGATGATGGTGTCCGCGGTCAAAGTTTGGCTGGATGCGCTGAAGCTTCCGATAGCCTGCACGGTGCAGGAGGTAGCTGACGCATTGACCGGATTGTCTTTCGCCTCTGCGCGCGAGGTTATACAGGGTGCGGTGAATCATGTAGTGGGTACAGATCGTGAATCGCTGGTGGTTGCGGACATCGTCTTGGCCAAGGAATTGAACGAGGTCTCATGAATCGCAACCTTAATACTGGCGCTAATATTGTCTTTATGGGTAAGGAATGTACTATGCGGAAACTGAAACAAATCGCGCTGGCGGCAACAGTACTGAGCGCGTCCGCTTGCGGATTGGTCCATTCCGGACCGAAGTCCACAGCGGTGGATTACACACGGGCCGTATTGCACGGCGATACGAAAAAAGTGGATGATATGGTGTATTGGGGGCCTGAGAAAGAGGTGAAAGAACATCCCAACGAAAAAATGTTTAATGAGGCCAAGGTCAATTCCTTGGTCAAGTCGTCCAGCGAGAAGATCAAAGGTTACGGAGGTGTGAGAAGTGTTCGTGCCATTCATGCCACAACCAGCACCATCGACGGACAGAAGGTGGTCATGGTTACCCTTGATATTCAGTCCAAAGATGGGAAATACCATCATCAAGAAACGGTGAAAATGGTTCAGGTCGATGGGAAATGGCTGGCTGCAATGTAACCAACCGCGTCTTTCTTCTGGTCCGGGCCGGTTTTGGCGTAGAAGCCAGGCTGGCGCGTCAGAAACGGAAGGGGATGTGGACCCATGCTGGCATCCTGGTGGATGACGTCGTTTACGAATGTGTTCCGGATACGGAACAGTGCGGCGGCGGCGCCGTCGTGAGCCGCGAGGACGATTTCGCTAATCCCTTAAGGGCGATGCGTGCCGGGCGGATAGCGTTCTCCCTGGAGGCTGCGCGAATCCAAAGTCTGGTGGACTGGTGTACCGCTCTGGTGAATGCCGGTCTGCCGTTCGACAACGCCTATGACCTGTCCACCGATGACGCCATGTACTGCACCGAGTTCGTGTTCAAAGCGTTCCGTAGCATCGGCATTGATTTGTTGTCGGGACCGCTTGCGGAAGTGAGAGTTCCCTTCTCCGGTGTGCGCGATGTGATTTTTCCTTCCGACCTGGTTGGCGATCGGGATGTTGTTTTCATTTAACTTATGTTTAGACATACAGCCTCTTCGGCAGCACATATGGATGGCGATTTCGCCGGGAAAAGTGGCAAAAAAACCGGCGAAGCCAGGCTGAATAATGGGATTAACCTCTCCTTCCTTCTGGCGTGGTCCAATGTCATTCTGATGGATACATTCTGCAAAGTAGATTTACATCATGAACATTGGTCAAAAAAGGCTTACAACACCAAATCCAATAATTGCTGCCATGGCTAGCATAAATGCCGCCACCAACTCCGGCGTATCTTGAATCAGCGTACCTATATTCCAGACCATCAGCCCAAGGAATGATTTTCCGTCCTTGTCGTCCATGACGGCAAGGCTCCGGGTCTCTTTGGGTAGGGATCTACGGATTTCCAGTTGCGCCAATACCGCATGGACTGTATCTCTCGCGTTCATTTTTTGGACATAGCTTTTGTCAAGCCCTTTGTCGCCAGACTGGCCGCACTGGAACCCACATCCAATCCGGATAAGTTGACACTGCCAGCCATGGCATGAGCAAATGACGGAACCATAAGCATGGCCAATAAGCCAACTAGGTCGAAGATCCCCAATTGCGCAACTATTCCCATATTGATAGTCATGCTTTTCCACATGGTCGCGGCTGTGCCAACGCTGTTCGCCGCCGCGTTAAGGTTCTGAGCATTTTGAGCGAACGCCAGCATGCCGACCCCTATCAGCGAGGCCACTACCACTGCCGCCAAGTAGTATATCCCACTCATGATCAGGAATTTAAGCCACCCTTCAAACAGGAATCTGGTGATGGGCAGGACCAGAAAGGGGATAAAGACCGGCCCAACCGCAATGGCCACGGCGATTCCAATCTGAAACGTGATGAACAGAACGCAAAATAAAATAGAAGAAAGCATCAATACAAATGCCCACGGTATGAGCATTGCCAAGTCTTGTGCACCTCTTATTGTCGCCGAGAAAATACTGACGATATCACCTGGTAAAGATTCCCAGCCATCCTTCAACGTGAGGTGCGGACTTAGCGAGTGCCACAGGGCGGTTACTACACTTCCGTAATTGGAAAACATCTGCTGGGCCACGCTATATCCATTTTCGGAGTTCGTTTGAGTTAGCGTAGACGCGGCGTAGAAGAATCCATTAATTACGGCTGAGGAAAACGCTGGATAAAATTCCAGCATGGCCAAGGTAATTCCATAATATATCGCCAGAATGAATATCGGCCGCAAACCCATATGCCAGACATCGGCCTGAGACAGCATGATCATGATACCAAGCCACGTGAAGCCAATTCCACCCAGTATTGATGCAAGTCCTTCCGCGTCGGGAATAAAATGCTTTGCCATGGTGGCTCCAGCCGTTTGCATGGTATGAATGATGGAATCAAATTGCGAATAGTTGATCGACGATGTTTTATCGCTGATAGTGATTCCGCCGGTAGTGTTGTTGGCTGAATTTGTTGGAGGCTGGCCTGCATCTGCCGCCTGTATCTGTTGCTCCAATTGCGGAGGCACGATGGCCGCCGCAGGTATCGCGTAGGCGGATGCCGTCAGGAACAGGAAAATCAGCATCAGACTATTGATGCAACCATTAATTTTAAATTTTCTCATAGCTGAATGCTCATCCTATAGTCAAGGGGTTAAGCGGTTTGATAACATTGCAGAATCGGCCTGATTGGCGGAGGCTTTGGATGCGGCATCAGCGCTAAGCACGCTCGCCGCCACCTGATCCGCATACGTGTTTGCGATATGGTTCTGGTCATTCACCGCACTCATCTGCGTAGATCCTCCCGACACAGCATTCGCCTTCTGCAATTGCGCCTGCTGAATAGCCGCCAGCATCTGCTGATTCTGCTTCTCCAGGGTGGTTAATTGCGCAGAGAGTAGCTGAAACCCGCCCACATTCCCGGAAATGCCGGCCATTTGGGCTTGCTGTGCCTGGATGACGGGGATTCTCT
>JAJYPA010000145.1 GCA_021795795.1 Pseudomonadota bacterium
TTACAATGTTGGTAAAGCTGAGACGCTTCTGGCTTGGGAAATGGTCCCATATCATCTGAAAGGATACTCTATACTTACTCCAGCACAAAAGAATACGTACACCATGCTAGCAAAGGAAACCTGGATGAAGCGTATTGACAAGAAATAATCATATCTACAACCGTTTTATAGAAATCGAGAATTGAATGCTTAGTCGATGGATATTGTCAAGAATATTTCTATTCACGATGCTACCCATCGGCTCGTTCTTACTTCTATATCTAGCAAGCGTCACCCCAGCGTAATGCCTATGAGATATTGTCCTTCAGATATTCGGTTCCGCTACCCTACCGTCGTTGAGTCCTAGTGGTCGGCAGCAGACTTATTGCGGCCATTCGACAGTATGACGCAAATTGTCTGGACCCATGCGAAGCTCCACAACCACGAAAAAGGCAGTTGATTAGACCGCCTTTGCAAGGGTTGCCTTAGATTACCAACTAAAGTTGGCGCCGCCGCCAACTTCTGTATTGTTCCCACTTCCATTGCTGCCTACGGTCACCAAACCGGACCAACTCTGGCTAAATCTGTGCTCATAGGTGAATGCGAACGCACTTTGGCCATTATACTCCCCATAACCGCCTGCAAAATTGTTGGGCCCACGACCAGTTGCGGCCGCAGCAGCAGCATTTAAGGCCGCTGCGTTTACCGATCCAACCTGGTCTGCATAGCGTTGAGCCGTTCCGTTTGCACTGGACAGAGCCCCTTGTAACTGCCCAATGTTCACTGCGTCATTAGGTGCCGTTCCTGGTGCAACATTGGTAATCTGGCGGGTGAGGCCGGTTGCCGCATTGCCGACGCTTACGGAGTCAGCGCGATTAGCCACGGAGCCCTGTCCCAAAGCCACCGAGTTGTTGCCATTGGCGGTGCTGTTAGCGCCAATCGCCGTACTGTTGTTTCCGTTGGCAATGGCATTATTGCCGAGGGCCGTCGTCGGATCTGCGTTGGCCTGGGCACCGTCACCAATAGCCACGGAACCCGCGTATTTTGCTGAGGCATTCATGCCTTCCGCGATGGTTCCCGCGCCGTTAGCAGTGGCACCAGTGCCGGTCGCCACTGCACCCGTTCCGGTTGCTTTGGCATCCTCACACTGTAATGCGCCATTATTGATAGTGCAGACGCCTTTCTTGCCATCCACCACCGCGTTGATAGTCGTGGTGTTTGTTGCAATATTGCTAACATCGGTAGCCTGCTGCGCACCTTGACTGGCGATGGCAGTTTGGTCGGTGGCCTGCCCGGTCTGCAATGTGGAAATATTGCCTTTGTCTGTGGTCTGCTGGGTGCCGAGCGCGGAGATGCCGGCGGTATTGTTGGCAATATTGCCAACATCGGTAGCCTGCTGCGCACCTTGACTGGCGATGGCAGTTTGGTCGGTGGACTGCTGAGTACCAAGCTTGGAGATGTTCGAGGTGTTGGATGCGATATTGCTGACGTCGGTGGTCTGCTGCTTACCGAGCGCGGAGATATTGCTAACATCGGTGGACTGCTGAGTACCAAGCTTGGAGATGTTCGAGGTGTTGGACGCGATGTTGCTGACGTCGGTGGTCTGCTGGGTGCCGAGCGCAGAGATGTTGCTAACATCCGTGCTTTGCTGAGCGCCAAGTTTGGAGATGTTCGAGGTGTTGGACGCGATGTTGCTAATATCCTTGGTCTGCTGGGTGTTAGTGGCGTTGAGCTGGCTGCCGTTGACGGCATCCGTGCTGGTGGATGAGATGGTGCCTTTGGCAACGCCTGTCACTGTATTACCATTAAAATTAGCGCCATTCTGCACATTCAGGCTGCCAACGTTGGCGGTACCGGTGTTGATAACCCCGGTGGTGATAACCCCGGTGGTGATAACCCCGGTGGTGATACTGTCGGCGCTGAGATTACCAATGTTTTGCACATTAACGGAACCAGATTTACCATTGGGTGCGTCAGCATTGCCCATCGTGACGGTGCCCTGGCCACTGCTGCTATAGGAAATAGTGCCAGGAAGTTGCCCGACGTTGGCAGCATCGGTTGTGTTGACTCCCGCAGTGACATTGGTGATGGTGCGTGTTTGTGAACTGCTACCGACGCTCACCACGTTGGGCACACCACCGTCAGTTGATCCTGCACCCAATGCCACCGAGTTGCTGCCCGTGGACTGCGCTCCTGTGCCAATGGCGATGGAATTGCCTCCAGAGGCTGTCGTGCTTGTGGCAGATGAGCTTGAGCTGCCGATGGCGATATTGCCGCTTGTTCCGGCAGACCCGCTGGCAAAGCCGCTGCCCCCCTCGCCATTGCCAGCATTGCTGTTTTGGCCGATGGCAGTGTTGTTGCTGCCGCCGTTGCCACCGTTGCCGCCGCTGTTGCTCGCTGCCGCCCCATTTCCTGCGGAACCTCCTCCTATATCGCTATTGTTGCTGCCACCTGAGCCGCCACTGCCGTAGCCGCATCCACCGATGCCGCCGCAGGCGGCGCTTCCACTTCCACCATTTCCTGCTGAACCTCCACCTAGACTGGTATTGTTGTCGCCGCCGTTTCCGCCGTCGTTGGAATGGCCGGAGGCGCCGGGATTACCAGCAGTTGAATCCGAACCAGAGGCAATATTATCGGTAGGAGAACCACTACCCTGAGTGACGTTTGATGTTAATGCCGCAGATCCATCCGTCCCTGTCACAGCCCACGCTGGAGCACTAAAACACATCGACGCAACGGCCACCGCAACCAACCTGAGTGAAAATGGTGCAACTCGACTTCCAGCAAAAGAAACTCGGGACAACCCCTCAGCATTCTGGCGCTGATCGCACGTTGCTCCCCGGCCTTTCCCCCCGGACGATGCCTGCTCAGAGGCTACCTGTGGGGCGTTGATGGTAAAATTCCAGATGATACGGTAGATGCGGTTCATAATTTTATCCTCTGATATATGCGCTTGGTTTTGGGGGTATCATTTTTCTACGAATGAAGCGTGCCGTCGTTGAAGCCGGCCAACACGTATTTCAAGACGTCCCGTTGAAGCCCATGGAGAAGCTGATAGTTGTCCTCTTTAACTTCAGCGCCCCGTGTCGTATTCAGGAACGCCTCCCACCACGGGACGACCTCGACCAACCGTGACACCGGATAATTCCCTGCCGAGCCCGGCGGGTTCATGACCTTCATGACGGCCGCGCCAAGGTTCCGCGCGGTCGGGTCCTTGCCTTCCAGAACGGCCAGGATCAAACTGACCAACACCTCGTTGTTGTCCAAGTCGATAATGTGCGCGACTGGCGGCGGCAGCGTCTGGCTTGGCGTGTTGTCGGCGCCAGGCGAAATGCGATTGACGTAGGTGACTCTGTGCAGAACACGCCACGCAGGGTTCGCAGTGTTGGCAGACCGCAGCGTGACGGCATCGGGCTCATTGCCCAGAAGCCATTCAACGTCAACCACTGCTGGCTGAAGGCCGTCCCCTTTCATCAGGACGCTGCTGTTGACAGCATCAGGCGGTAGATAAAACGTGTTGAAGCGATAGCTGGCGACCTTGCCCGGAACTGGTTTGTCAGAGTACGTTTGGGTCAGGTGGTTCCAGCCGAGCAGCGCGGGCTCTCCGACCACGGCCACGTTCAAGCCGAAGGTATTGACTTTGGTGCGAGCCTTGGTTGACGTGATGTCGATTTTGAATCCGGCAAGCCAATCGAGCGTGAAAAAGCCGCCGACCATGGCCCCCTCCCCATATGCGCCCTTGAAATCGAGCAATGGCCCGAATTGGTTTTGGACGCTGTAGCCACCGGTAAACGTGGTCGTGAACTGGTCGGTGAACTGCTCCTGCTCGGCGTGCATCCCGCCTGCCGCTGTCCAGACATATGTATTGGCAATCCCCTTGCGGGCGACAGACTGGCTGGAGCTTCGGTCCACAAGACGGTACGTCTCCTGATCGTCCAGATTTTTGATTGACCCCAATGCCCGCTTGTAGGTGTCCATCTGGGCGTAGTATTTCTCTTCGTCGAGTGCCTTCCTTGCAATCTGCTTCTTCAGTCGGTAGGCCTCAATGGGCTTGAAGTAGCTGCCGGGAACGGCCCCCTGCTGCAGATAGTCCGGATCCGTGTAGAGTCCTACCATGCCGTCCAGCGTTCCATTCTTAACATAATGAGGGTTGATACGAAACGTAATGATGTTGCTATCGGGCGGTATGTAAGGGTTGGGCACCACTGTGCGTCCCACCGATGCGCCTGTGGCCGCGTTAAACGTCAGGTAGACATCTGCCGTGAGCGAACTCACCAACGCATATCCCACATTGTCCGGCAAAAATCGTCTACCGACCTGCGGGTTGAGCAGGGTATTGGGTCGTTCCCAGTTGCCGCGCAAAGCAAGCGAATCTGTCACCGCCAGAGCCCAGCTTGCACTTGCGTTTTCAACGGCTAGCGACTGGTTCGAAAAGCTGCCACTTTCCTTGACGCCGATCTTGAGTTCGTTGGAAGCGGCTTTATTAAAGAATACGATGGCGTTGGATGAGAAATCGAGCTTAAGAAGGACCCCACCCGTGGTCGAGTGATTCAGCGTGTTACTGTAGGAAAAGCTCGAATTGAAAGCGATCGTTGTTGTTTCGGTGGTATTAAAGGTGACGCTGCTCGCGTTGAAGTAGCCAAAGTACCCCGTAGAGGAGCCGTAGTAGGGACGCGTCAGGTTCTCACTGGGCACGGGTGGCGGGCCTTCGATATAGCCAAGAAGCGTTGCGTCCGTTTGGATCTGGCCGAAATAGACCAGTCGCAAAGCGCCAGCGTAGAATCCGGGGGTCAGCACTACGCTGCTCGACGTGTAATAGTAAGCGCGTTCGATACTACCCACTAGCTTTGGCGCTTGGCCGTTCTTGCGCGTCGTCAGCAAGGAGCTCGTGGGTTCACGCGACACTTCGCTGAACTCGATCGCCGCTGGCGTTCCGCTCACCCTTTGCTGGAATTCCGTCACCTGGCCGCCATAGACATTGCGAACCGCCGGGCCTTCGTTGGAAACCGGCGCGGCGGAGAGCACGAAGGACGCGACCTTTTTCCCCCACATCACGCCATCATTACCCGACGGACTAAGGTCATCGAGAGACTCGCAGTCGAAGTTCCAGTAACCGCTCAGGCCGACTTCGTCGCCGACCAGGCGGACATAGCTCATGCTGGCGATCTGTTGTGGCGTGCGTACCTGCTGCCACAGGCGAACCTCGTTGAACTGAACCAACAAGGTGTCTTCAAGGGCGTTTAGGTTTTGATATCCGCCCAGCGTGAACTGCTGCTGTCCCCCGAGGTAACCCTTCTGCATACACGCGTCATCCGGTGTCAGGTTCCGTGCACCCTGAATCGGTCTGCCGTTGGCGTAGAACAACATTTCCGAAAGACGGTTGTAGACGGCCCAAAGATCGTTTGCGCTAAGCTTTGCGACGAGCCCACCGATGCTGTCGACGGCGTCCATCCCTGCCTGTTCGCCGAACCACCAAGCGGCGAGGGCGCCTTCCCGTGGCTGCTTGAAGCCTCCTGCATGGAACGCGGCAATGTCGGTTCCCTTTGCGGCGTGAGACCAAAGCACAACGCCCGTCACCATGCCAGTGAGAAACATATGCGCTTCGGGCGCCGTGTCGGCGATAACGCCATTCGGACTTACCTTGGCGGCACCCACCAGCAAGTCCGTCTTCGTGGTCTGCACGGTGGCGGTCATGACTTTGCTATCCTGCGTTTTTTTTGGAATGTCGAACGATACAGCCAGCGGCTCCTGATCGTCCACATACAGGGTAACGGTAGCGACTACCATCGTTCGTGGATCATTTGGATTTGACGTGACCATCTTTGTGTCTGTCCGCACTGTCGCCGCAACGTAGTGAGGCAATCCATCGCGAAGGCTTTTCCCCACGACCTTTGCGTCCACCAGTCGAAGCTGCTTGCTGTCCCCATCGGAGTATTGAAACTGTGTCTTCAGGTTGAGTTTGCCATCCGCCGAAAGGCCGAACCAGAAGCTTTGCTGGCTGGCCTCTTCGCCCCATTTCCCCAAAATGGTTTGAGGTAATGGTTGAGTTGAGTCATCCACCAGTATCCATGCCTCCACGGTGTAAGCATTCGTAATGTTCAGTGTGCTGTCATGCCCGCAATTGACGAAATTGCGCTTTGTCGCATTCAAGCGTACTGCGGTGCCCGCCCTGTAGCTAACTGCGATGTGATTCCAGTGCGTTGAACGCAGAAAGGTATTGGCCTTTTTGGGGGACGCACCGCCGATGCCCGCAGCAAGCGCCAGGAATGTGCCGTCAGCATCCCTCAATACCTCCTGGTCCTTCGACGATTTAATCTTGCCATCCAAGTTGTCTACGGCTGTGGCTTTGGCCGAATTCGCTAAGAGCCAGGGTGTGTTGGGCGCGACCGGCGGCGTATCGTCGAGACGCCAATACCCGATCAGACCGGGCTCCGTGCCGACCAACGTGAAGTAAAGGGAATCCTCGATATCGGTGCGCGCCCGGCAGATTTCCCAGTAGCGGACTTCCGCCAACGAAGCGGCAGCGCTGGGATCGATACTACTACCCCAGCCCCCCACACAGAACCCATTGGGCCCGGTCTTTTCCCACTTGATCTTGAGTTTCTTGTCCTTGATACTGGTGAATTGGCCGTTGATGTATAGAGAGACCTGCCAAAATCCATTCTGGGTATCTATACATTGGCCCGTTACCCCCAGATGTGTCCAGACATTGTCGGGAACGCTGACGGAAGCTTGGGTGCTGACCGGGTCCTTGCCGTTGTTGAAGATGAGGACCGGATTCAACGTAGCGTCCAGCGTGATTTCCATTGCAGGCTGTGACGGGTTATTTGGATCCAGCATCTGCAGCAGGGCACCCTTGCCCTTTGCCTTGAGCCAGAGCTCCAGCGTGAACGCCTGGTCCGGCGCAAACCATTTACTTGGTTGAACATAGCCATACGATGAAGTTGTACTGCTTTTGAGCGATTCGAACTGCAGCGCGGGTTGCGCGTAGACGCTGACAAAGATGCTGGGCACCACCAGACCTGAGGGCGTCTGGTTGGCGTTTTTACCATTGAAGCTCAACAGGCGCGCCATTCCCTTGGCCGAGGGAGACAGCTCGGGGCGCAACCAGGCTTCCAGCGTGAATGCTTTGCTTGGGGCGAGACCGTCCTTGAACGGGAGATCCGTCGGCACAGTCATCGCCGTTGAACCTTTCAAATCGAGCGCATACAGAGGTTTTGCCTTCACCCAAGCACCATTCCCTGTAGCCTTTCCGGCACAGTTCGACTGGTTGCCAACCAGTGCCGCGAGTCCGTTGTTGGGCATTTGCGGCGCAACAGCAACCAGCGCGACGAGCCGGTTCACCAGAACCTTGGCCGTCAGTGGCTCCTCCTGGCGGTGCCCTTGGATTACTTCGGCGCTCACGGTCCCGGTCTCCACTCTCGCCGCGACTCCCGGCGGAACCGAGCCAACCAGCAGGGTGAGCACCCGCAAATCCACGGGGGTGGACACCGTCTGGAGATCCACCGCAACCGGGATATTCGGCAACGTCGTGTTGTCGCTCGCGGAAATTACTGGAAAAACAGCGGTAAACGCCGGAATGGCGAGCAAGTCCTGGGCAAGCTTTGAGATGTTCCGGTTCAGGTCTTTCCACTCCTGGTCAGCCTCACCGGTGATGAGCCGCACATTCACCTTGTCACTGGTGCTTCCGGCGGAGATCGTCAGGGAGGGTTTGCTGACATTCGCCTGCAGTGCGCTGTAGAACAGCATCGTTGATCTGCCGCCCGCCGCACTGATCGCGAACACCCATGGATCGGCCGCCACAGGCTGATACTCAAAGGACGCTGCATCACCGCGCAACACGCCGCGCAGACCCTCTGCCGTGGCGGGCGCATCATTCCACGTCTGGGTGACGACGTGGTGTTGTGCTCCCTGGGGTTCCCCCTGGGAAAATTTCAGAACGACGTTGATCTTCCCCTCCGCGCTGCCAGCCGATACGCTGACTTCTTTCAACGGCAGATCCAAACGCGTGGAGACCAGCGTCAACCAGCCTTTCTCCATGCCTGCGCTCAAGGGCAACCGCACTTGCGGGCGCACGCCTGCGTAGTCAAAATAGCGCTGGCTACCCTCTTGCACGCCACGCGACGTGAGTTCACCCGATGCGTTGCCGTTCAGGATATCCATAAACGCTGACAGGTCACGAGGAAGGCCGGTCCAGACTTCATTCCCTATGCCGGAAACGGACGATCCGTAGTCGATTGTCATGTCGCACAGATCCGCCGGAGCAGACGGACTGGTGCTGTCTTTGACGCTCACCTTCAACCCGTTCAGCGTCGTACCCGGACGTTGCGCGGTAAGCTCAACGAGGCCTTTTTGATCCCCGGCCGTCCACTGAAGCTTTGCGATCGGGCGCTGGACCTCCGGGCTGTACTGCGCCACCAGGAATGGATATGGAGGAGGGCCCGAGTCCATGCCCGCGTAGTAGCAATGCACAAGGCCATCACCGCCGTCCATCACAAAGGGCGCGGCTTCCGGCTGTATACCACCAAGCAGGTAGGCGTAGATAGTCGCGTTGCCCACCACGTGGACGACGTTTTCAGGGATCGGAAACTGGGTCGGTAGAGGCGCGGGAGGGGTGAATTTATTATTCTTCTCCAGCGTGCCGTCGATCAACGGGATCTTCAAGGGCGAGGGCGGTACGGGCAGGTGTCCGGATGGCAAGATGCTGAAGTCGAATACCGCGAGCGCGCGCATCAGCCCGATACTGCCGGCAGAGACGGGCAAGGTGACCATGAGTCGCATCGCCCGGCGCAACTTCGTGCCGTTTTCGGCTTGATCCTGTTCAGCGTAGACCCGCACCGCAAATCCGCCCTCGCTTACCAATGGCGTCGTTCCGTCATCGTAACGCGGTGAAAACTCGAATTTCGATGCAGGCGATGACACGTCGGAGTCCACTAGGAAATCGAACAGGCCGTCCGCGCTTTGCGGCCAACTCACTGCCGCAATATTTGTCGTAGTCGAAACGAAAAAATACCAGCGACGCTGTTCCATTGCGCCTGTCGGCAGTAACGCAACCCCAAAACGCCCATCGCAAATCCGGGGCATTGCCCCGAGTTCTTGGGTGGGCTCAATAAACGGGTGGCCGAGCATGTTGCTGTAGCCCAGCACGTCCGTATCGTTCGCTGGCGTATCCTTTTTTTCGCTCACGCGAAAGCGGGTTTCCCAAATCCGATCCAGTTGATACCGCGTCGGAACTTTCGCGTCTGCGTCTCTCCGAGCTTGGTTGTTGGCACCCTGAGGGTCCGCGACCTGCATCAGGACAAAGCGATCGAGGTAAACCGTACCGATGAGCGACGGACGAAAAACATAGATGTAGCGTTCGTCGCTCAGCGCAACGAATGGCCTGTCTGCCGGTTGAAATGCCTTGCCTGATTCCAGCGCAGATGCAGGAAGCGTGATCAAGCCAGCCCCCAGTTGACGCAGTCCGACGGGAATACTTTCCACGCCATCGCCCACAATCATCGTCAGGTCGAGTTCGTACCAACCTGAATACTCCACGTTCCCATCCGTCGAGTCAGGATTGCTGTGGCGAACATTGTAATACAGCTTTGTGGTCGGCATTCCACTTTGCCGCGCGAGCAGAACCACGTCACTGTTAAAAGAAACAGCAACCGGATCTGTCAATGGAACGCCATTGGCGGTCGCGGATGGCCACCTACCATGATTTAATGTTTGCATTTTTTAACTCCCGGCAGATAAAAAATCAGAAAGCACCACCTGTGCTGACTGTAGCGTTTTGACGATGATATCTGCGCAGTGCATCGGTCCGTGAACGCGCTGGATTTCCCCACACCCGCGCGCCGACGGCGACATCTTTTGTGACGCCACTCGTTGCCAGTATCATTGCGTCGGCACCAATATGAATGTCGACATCCACCGCCACCCTGGCCATCAGGGCTGCCCCATGGCCAATGCGGACACCAGACGCCAGCCCGCTCTGGCCAATGATCAATACACCACGCTCTATTTGGCAGTCATGGGCTATATAGACTTGACCACCGATGAGGACATCGGACTCAAGAACCGTCTCCCGCCGTGCACCGCATTCAATGACTGAATTGGCGCCCACCGCGACCCGCTCGCCCAAACGTACCCGTGTCTTTCCGGGTTTTCTCGTCCAAACGCCGTTGGCGGCCTCAAATTGCTGCGGTTCGGCACCGATCACGCTTCCGCTTCCAATGTCGCACATCGCCCCGATAACCGAGTCTCTGCCGATCACTGCGCGCGAACGAACAATGGACCCGGCGCCGACGGTGGCGCCTTGCTCGACGACGACTCCTGGATAGAGCGCTGCGTGCGCCTCGATCCGCGCACCCGCCTGTACCACACATCCCGGCGCAAGCATTGCCGAAGCATGAACCGCAGCATCAGCCGAAATACAGACGCCAACGGACTCGGTTCCGGCCAAATCGTCATGGGCAGCAAGAATTCGATAGGCAACATGAAAATGTAGCCGAGGCTCGGCGCAGGCCAATCCATTTAACGCCCAAATAGATTTACCTTGCTGAAACAACTGCGGCGATGCTAACGCGGCCGCGCCAGACTTCACACATGCCTCGAGCTGTCCCAAGGATTCCACAAAGACGATGTCGCCCGACTTTCCGCCTATGGCTTCCCCAGGACGCATAACGAGATAAGCACTATTGCCAATAGTAACCGCCCCGAACAGCACGGCCAATTCGTCTAGCCTGACTCCCCTCTGCGCAAGCACTGTAATGACAGATGCTTAGAGGGTTTCTATATCGAATGTCCAGCTTACGCTTTTGCCGGCTCCGCCATTCGATCCTTCGATATCGACCTTGTTTTTGGTGACGTGGTACCGGTTGGCATTCGGGCCTCCAAAGCCGCAAAAGTAGGTGCTGCTGTCAGCTGGGCCGTAAGGGTAAGCTGTCCAATACCTTATATTGACCGTCGTGCCGTCATCCAAACTGTAAACCACCTTGCCCCCACATCCCAAAAGTGAGCCTGATGTGCTTGACCCAGTGAACGTGCCGCTTGAACGATTCTCAACTTTGCTAGTCGGAGTTCCGTCGATAAAGCCGGTTGTAGCATCTGCATCCGAAAACGTCATCGGGCTATTGCTATAGTTGTTGAACGTAACGTTACATCGATCCCAGTAAACAGCCATTTTGATTACCTTTTCAAATAATTAGAGGAACTTTCCACTTTACTCAGCGTCTAACGATGATCAGAATTTCGTCGTATAGACGCCCCACAAAATACCCTGGCGTAGCTTCGGCGGGCACCTGATGCATTTGCAGAGTGAGAATCTCCTTCGACGGGTCATGAGTCAGCCATCCCGACAAATTCGGGCCGCTCACGTCACACCCATCTGCGGTCGCGGCGACATCAAGCCCCAGGATGCCCAGGTGTTCTGTCAATTGTTTAAAGTCCGCATCAGGCACCCCGGAAATTTGGATAGTATTAAACATAGCGTCAACCATAGTAATGCCTCCTAATCGATTTATACATGGTTCCTCGTCATTTCAAGTGGGTAACCTGAGATCCAGCTTACCCAAGATGAGGTAAGCCATGTTGATAAAGTTTTTGTGCGTGCGATAGCCCCGGGCTTTGGCCTTGGCGGATTGGATGAGGCTATTGAAGCCTTCCAGAATCCCGTTGGTGATTGACAATTTCTCCTACTCACCAACGATTTAAAGCTTACACCATACAATCGTTGCGTGTCGTTCACGAAACATGCTAATATAAACAATATGATACAAATATGACAGGGATATGCCAATGCCGCCACGAGTCACCCCCTCACTACAAATAGCTGCGCTGGGCCCTCTGACAATCCGCTTTGCAGGGAAAGCGTTGCCGACCAGCAGACATGCGGTTAGGCGTCTACTCGTCTATGTCGCAATCCACTCAGTGCGTCACTCTCGTAGCGATCTGGCCCACCGCATCTTTCCTGGACAGCCGGGCGAGAGCGCCAGATCGAAACTCAGACAAACGCTGTTTCATCTGTCTTCTGTTTGGTCGCGCCATGGTTCCCCCTTGGAAGTCACACGCGAATGGGTCGATGTACGAGAAAATTTTCCAATAGTCAGCGACTATGAAAAATTCATGCAGGGAGGTTATCAGTCAGTTACAGACTGCATGCACCGTGTAGCGCTTTATCGGGGACCTTTTCTGGCGGATGAATTCGATGACGTTCAGAATGTGTGGAATCAGTGGGTCGTTGATGAGCGCAAAGTTATTGACAAACGATTGGGAGCTACATACCAGGCATTGATTGAACATGAGGTAGCACGGAAAGATTATGAACATGCCCAGCAATTGGCATCAGACTGGCTCCAAAAACAGCCAGTCTGTGATGCGGCATGCCTTGCGAGCATGAAATTGCTTGCTCAGGGTGGCTGGAGTAATGATGCTTTGCGCCTTTTCTCAGAATTTCAGGAGAGATGCGTCGCCCAACTTGGCATAAAGCCTCAGAAATCCTTGCAGAACTTTCGAGATGCGTTAGATCTTACCGTAATCCCCGCTGCAACACAGATGCAGAACAACAAAACTCTGGACCATGCAGTAGATACCACTCGATGGAAATTCGTAACCGTTTTGGCAATTGCTATGGATGTGAATTCGGACCAAATCAGTGAGCTATTGATTGAACAGCACCTAATTCAATATCTCGACTTGGCCCAACAGGTAGCTCAAGCCTGCGGAGGTAGTCTATCTATAGCGGAAGCAGGTGCTATAGAATTGCTTTTTGGCTGGGACACCCCTCTGGAAAACGGACCTCATCGCGCACTACAGGCGGCTTTTGAACTTCGGCGTCTCATACCACGGGACTCTGCGCCCCGCATGGGCATTCATTATGGGCGCGTCATGGACAGACCGGATAACGCACCTATTGGAACTCTTCATCGCGTTGTGCAGGCGGTTGCAAATGCCAATACGCAAAAGTCAGGCGTAACACTGTCACAACCTGCCCTTGAATTGCTGTCGTATGGCTCGTCGACCCTTCTTGATGTGATTCCATTGACCCCTGCACCAAGTATTGACATGGATACATCCCTCTTTTTGCTGAAGTCATATCCGGCTTCTTTTGAAAGAGAATTTGAAATTTCATTTATTGGAAGAGATGTAGAGTGCCTGACAATTCAACAAGCGGCTCAAGATGTCTTAACCAGCAGACGGGGACAAATCATTTGGGTCATCGGGCAAGCGGGGATCGGAAAAACGCGATTACTAAAAAATGTCGCAGACAATCTACCACCAGGTATGCGCGTAGTACAGTATACATGCGCACCGATCTATCAACATAGTATCCTGCATCCAATCGCAGTGCTTATTCATGAAACTCTCAAACTACATGATATGGATTTGGATTCATCCAAATCGACTATTAAGAAATTGCTAACAGATATTGGCGAAGATGATCCTTTGTTGTACTCCATCTGGATTGTCTGGTTAGGCCTGGAGACGGACAAAGCTACAACCCAACTTGTGCATAATTACAAAGCACTGCTTTATGAGAGTGTTCTGCAGGTTTTAACCAGTCAACTTTTTCCACAAGATCGAGCTTTGCTTGTGGAGGATATTCATTGGGCAGACTCAGCCAGCCTCGAATGGTTCAGGGATTATTTACAGAAATTACATGAACGCCCTGTTCTTCTCATCGTAAGCACGCGGCAACCTATGCCGGATTTACAAAAAATAGCTACCCATGAAACGACATTGCACATGGAACCTTGGGATGCCGATATGGCACGTCGCTTCATCCGAAGCATCCCATACTGGACAGTCAATGCACAGGTCGAGGATGCCATCATCGCACAAGGATGTGGCATTCCTTTTTATCTCGATAGTTTGGCGCGACATACACTGGTGAATGAACAGATAACGACTTTACCTGGCGATATACAGAGTGTTTTAGAATACCGTATCGCCAAGGCGAGGTTTGCCTTGGATATGGTACAGCTCGCCGCGGTGATGGGTGATCATGTGACGCTGCCCGTCCTTCAGAGTCTGCTCAGCAATCGTAACCCAGACACTTTAGTGCCAGATGCGGAACATCTGGTAAAACAAGGGTTTTGGGTCTCTACCGAGACAGGTTGGTCCTATCGGCATGATCTGTTACGTGAAGCAGTCTACGTAGGAATCCCACAGGGCTCATGCAAACAGCTGCACAGAGATGCCGCGCTTTGGTTAGAAAAGAACGGTTACAGTGACCCCTCTGTGCTGGCCTACCATTTTGAACGAGGTGATGAACCCCATGCTGCAGCTCGGTATCACCTCATCGCAGGGTGCAGGGCCTTACAATTGAATCTCTATGATGAGGTCGCCGTGCATTACCTACGCGCAACCGATCTGTTGGTTGATTGTCCAGATGATCTGTACACAATACAAGCCCAAGCGGGACTCTTTCTAATTTTGCGAATGCAGCAAGGACAATCCTATGCAACCATGCACGCTCTGGAGACGCTTGAGCAGTCCTGCTTGTCTCAAAACCATAAAGGATGGCATTACCTGGCCGCTCAGTATGGTCGCTGGATGACCGAAAGCACTACCCATGGCGCTTTGGCAGGCTTGCGCCAAGCCGAACTCATGGACGGCACGACCTACGATCCAGAAATAGACCCGCAACTATCGAAAAGTCTCTGCCACTATGTATTAGGATGGAGCCATTTATGGTTAGGAAAGCACCTGGATCAAGCAAGGCATCACCTTCAATCAGCCATAGTCGGTTGGAGGGAGGAGTGGGCCGATTCCCTGTTTTTGACCACTGGATACCGGTATCGTGAGTATGCGCTAGCGTATCTGGCGCTTATGGATGCAATGCATGGCCGACATGCCGCTGCATGGATTCGAATAACGGAGGCATTGGATAGCTTGCCAGACGGGAAATTTCTGAATATGCGTATTATTTTGGTTTTCTTGTACATGACCGTAGCGTATTGGACCAATCGTCCTGAAATGGTATTACATATTTATAATAAGGAGCATAAAAACACAGCGGGACAATCCCTCCTCGCCTGGGGGAGTCACACGGAAGCAGCTATCGCTTGGTCGCTGGCGCGCAACGGACGCAAAAGCCCTCCGTGGTCCATAGCGGTTATACGTAAGGATTTAGCAATCCTGAAGCGCATATGGAGCTTTACCGCAGGATACATCTATTTTATCCTGATAGATATTTCCATACTAAGTAACAATAAAAAAACATCCGGATTATTGTTTGCTGCAAAGAAACTGGTCAGAGAACAAAATATCAATCTGTTTTTGCGAGAAGCAAAAAGACTTTCATCTGTGTATCAATCAAAAAATTATATTCAAACTTCTAAAAAGATGACAAAACGCCGTGTCAGGATGGGCAACAAAACAAGATTTCTCGGACACCGATAAACTGAGCACCTAAACCTCACTTTGGACCGTATCTTTGTCCGTCTTCCCGTCCAGAAATCTATGACCGAAAAAGGTATGTCCTCGTGTCTATACCAAGCATGCGAATGACTCCTTTCGCTGCATCTCCGCCCATTCGTCGGCTAATAAACTTACTGAGGGCTGAGGATACCGCTCAGCAGGTTCATCAGGTGCGTTGCTCGGCCCTCTGTTTGGACCTAGCCCAGGCCGCTCACCCCATTTATTCCGAGCAGGCACACGAACCCGTTCAGGGTGGCGCGCGATCCTGTAGCTCCGTGTAACAGGGCCGTGATGGATTCTGACTTCCTGTGTCGCTAACCGCCGATCGGTAGAATCTGATAATCGACCAACTCATCCGGCTCTCCACTGT
>JAJYPA010000146.1 GCA_021795795.1 Pseudomonadota bacterium
TGCTTACCAGCACATCGGCGCTGGCCAGCACGTCGGACATCGCCTCGTAGGGCTGAAACGGATTCACGCGCAGATTTTTCAGTCCTGCCGAAGCAGCCTGTTCGCGCAGCCAGTCGGCCGGCGCGCCCTGCGAATTGACCACCACTTCCACGTCGTGGTCATCGGCAAAGGCCTTGGCCAGCGCCAGCAGCAGACCGGGATTGTGCTTGAAGCCCAGCGTGCCCGAGTACAGAAACACCAGCTTGCGCTCCAGCCCCGCGGCCTGCGCCCACAGGTTGTCCTTGGCGCGCGGGCGCACCTCGTCCAGCGGCGCCCAGTTGGGAATGGTGGTGTAGCGCGCCGCGGTCACGCCCGCCGCCAGCGCCGGCGCGCGGAAATCCTCGGTGATCCCCACCACCGCCGCGCTGCGTGCCAGCAAACCGGCTTCCACGCGCTTGTAGTGCTCGCCCACCAGCGCGCCCAGCACCGGCAGGCGTTTGCGCAATACGCGATCGGTGGCCTCGGCCACCAGATCCTGCAACCAGAACACCCAGGGAATGCCCAGCGCATGGCAGGCCGCGTCCAGCGCGCGCACCGCATCCAGCGGCGCGTTGGCGCACATCACCACGTCCGGTTTCAGCGCGACGATGCGCCGCGCCAGCAAGCGCCCATACAGGCGCTCCAGCCGCCAGCGCCGCACGAACGCGCGCTTGTCCACCGGCCGCGGCAGCGCGATGCCCTCGATCAGCAGTTCATCCGGATCATCGCCGCGCCGCGCCAGTCCGCCCTTGGGCGTGGTCGGATTGGAGGCGTTGTACAGCAGCGTCACCCGATGCCCGCGCCGCGCCAGCGAACGCGCCAGTTGCGCGATGAAGGCGTGGCCGCCGTAGTCATGAACCAGCACGTGCATTCCATTCTCCGCTGTGCAATGAGCCGCAAGCATAACCGCGCAAGCGCCAAGGTCTGGCACTGCCCCCAGACAACGAAAAGCCTTCGTCATTCCGAGTGCCTTTGTCATTCTGAGCGCAGCGAAGAATCTTCCCCGCGCAAACCTTCCCGCTCTTCGTCAACCAAAAGCCTTCGTCATTCCGAGCGCCTTTGTCATTCTGAGCGCAGCGAAGAATCTCGCTCTTCAGTCACCACACCGAGATCCTTCGGGCAATGCCCTCAGGATGACAACGGAAAACCATTGTCATTCTGAGCGCAGCGAAGAATCTCGCTGTTGCTCTTGCTTCCACCGCCCGAACAAAAAATCCGCCTGCACCGCGCGCCCGTCGTGGTCATAGGCCATGTTGTACACGCCGAGCAGCCGCAGACCGCGCTCGCGCAGCCAGGCGATCACCTCATCCGCCAGCGCCTGGCCCTCGTACAGCGCCACGAACGAGCACTCGCAGTACACCCACGCGAACGCGTCCAGCAAGGTTTCGCAACCGCGCAGCGCCTGCAGCTCGTAACCCTGCACGTCGAGCTTGAGCAGCGCAGGGGCGGTGATCTGCGCCGGCGCGAGCACGTCGTCCAGCCGGCGCACCTCGATCGCGGCGCGACCGGCTTCCTGCGTGCCGGGAAAGATCCGCGTCTGTTCGCGACCGATCGGCAGCAGGGATGACGAGTCGTCCCGAGCCGACACATGCATCGACGTCGTGCCGGCACGCTCGCCGATCGCGCAGGCATGCAGCGTCACCCGGGTATCGCCGGCAAACACGCGGCGAAAGACCGCCGCCGGCTCGGGCAGTGGTTCGAAGGAGTCAATCGCCGCCTGCGGCAGCACATGGCGCACGGCCAGCGCAAACTGCCCGCGGTTGGCGCCGATGTCCACCACCGTTTCAGCGCTCATCAAGCGCAGCACCCGCAAATGCTCCAGGCTCGGCGCCACCCCCTGCCGCAGCGCCCGAAGCCAACGTCGATCCGCCGCCAGCAGCACACGCAGCGCTTTGACGAGTTGCCGCAACCGGCTCATGGTTCACCGCACTCGGCAAGAAATCCCGGCGGCAAGCGGCAGGCCGCGAAGCGCTGGAACAAGAACGGGCATGGCGTGTCGCTCATCTCATTCTCCTCGCGCTGACCTGGCGTCCCGGTGCCGGGCAATGACCTTCTCGTACTCGGCCGTCAACTGGCTGGCCACCACATCCCAGGTCCACTGGCGCTGTACCAGCGCGCCCGGCCGAACGATCACCCCGCATCCGATCCGCGCGCCGAACAGACGCAGCAACCAACAGCGCCATCCGTAGAGGAACTGTGGAGAGGAGCGGAACAGCAGCGCGTCAACCAGCCACCAAGGCTGTACGAACCACGCTGGGCGGCCGTGGAAATCTGGGGGCAACTTGAACCGACTCAGATCTTGCCAATCGCTCATCGCCACAACTCGACCGTTTCCAGCGCCTGTAAGTCACCGAGAGCAGCACGATAGGCAGCATGATGTATCTGTGCGCAGCGACTCACGTCGAACTTACCCAATGCGAAATTGCGAGCGCCGGCACACATCTTCCTATGAAGCTCCGGATCCATAGCAATCTGCAGCGATCGACTCGCCAGCCCGTCCGCGTCACGCTCACCGACCATAAAGCCTGTTTCACCGTCACGTACGATCTCAGCCATTGATCCAGTCGCTGTAGAAACCACGGGGATTCCAAGCGCCATTGCTTCTTCCGCCGCAGTCGAAATACCTTCTGATCGCGGCTCGGAACTGACCCAGTAAAGATCCAGCGCCTGCGCCAATTCATCAACCCGCCTCCCTGGATCAACGATCCTGAAGTCATGCCCTGGCACAAAACCGGCTTTACGCGCTTCGTCCAGCACACGTTTGGCGTATTCTGCGTGATGTGGATACGTCTGGCCGAAGATCACAAAATTGGCATGTGGCAACTGTGCGCGCAAAGCGACCGCAGCCTTCACAAACGTAAGATGCCCTTTCATCGGATTGACATTGGCAACGTTCCCGACGACCCATGCATCGCCCACAAAGCCCAATTCTGAGCGCATGCGATTCCGCACTTCACAGCTCGGACTGAATCTCTTCAAGTCAACCGGAGGATGAAACAACACTGTTGGCGGAGACGTCTCTGGACGCCCAAGATGGTCTCGTGCAACTTGGGCGCCGGTAGACATCACCACAGTCGCATACTGCTTGACTAGCGGCCGCATCACTGCACGCACTGCGGGAGGGGGAAAGCTATCAAGAATCTGCCACACCACCGGTCGGCCGGTACGGCGCGCAGCGATTGCCGCGTGCGGATTCATCAATCCATTAACAACGACAACATCAATGCCCTGCCCAACAATCACGTCGCTGATCGCGCGAACGTTTGCCCTGAATTCAAACATGAACCGGACGTGCGTAGCCGGGTTCAGCGTACGCCTCAGACGGGCCAAAGGCATCAACAGCGTCTCACAACCGTGGGACCGAACCCGCTCCGCTGCTGCATCAGCTTCAATTGGCAACAATAGCGTGGTGTCCACACCATTGCCGCGCAGCAAACCACCTATCCTGGCATTGCGGTTATGCGGTCCGCCGAACACTGGAAAGTGTAGAACACTAAGAACTTTCATCAAGAGTCGCTGGTGCCAGTCGACAACACTACTTCCTGATTTCTGACAAACCAGTCCCACGTAGATTTCAGCCCCTCTCTAAGATCAACCGACGGCCGAAAGCCAAGTACCCGAGCGGCCTTTTCATAAGAAGCAAAATTGCGCGCCACTTCGCCCTGTCTGGCCGGCCTGAACTCTATTGGATGGTTCGGTTTTCCAGCAATTTCTCTAAGCATTTTAGCCAACTGCAGAATGGATGTCTCCCGCCCGCTGGCCAAATGAAACACCTCACCACCACTAATATCTGCGTCCAGAGCGAGCGCAATGCCAGAACATAAGTCATCGACATGGATGTAATCACGCGACGCAGATCCATCTCCATAGATCACGATTGGCTCATCAGTCATCAACGCCTTGATAAATACCGTAACCGCGCCCTTCTTGTGCGCACTGTGAGGGCCATACACATTACCGAACCGCAAGCAAACAGTGTTTATATCGTATGATTTCGCGAATGCGTGACAATAAGCTTCTCCACACAGCTTGCTGGCCCCATACGGAGAAATCGGTCTTGGCAAAGACAGCTCGTTAACAGGAGGGATGGCGTCGCCAATCAACGCTCCACCTGTCGAAGCAAAAATAAATTTGCGAACCCCAGCCTCAACCGAGGCCTGCAACACATTAAGCGTGCCTTGCACATTGACTGAAAAGTTTGCAGCCGGATCAGAGATCGACTCAATCACCGACCCATAGGCGGCAAGATGCACAACCTTATCAGCATCCAGAAGACCGCTACTCAGGCATGTCCGATCCAGCACATCACAACGATAGATCTTAACCGAAGAACCACTGTCGCGACCTGTCGGGGATGAACGGCTCAGATTGTCAAGAACTCTCAGATTGCTGTTGTGCTCACCCAACAATTTCACCAAGTTGACTCCGACAAAGCCAAGCCCGCCGGAGACAGAAATACCACTTTCTGCGAAAATCATACAAGCCTCCCATTACGAATCACACAACGCAAGCGGGAATACGGAACTATTTTCTTAACGTATCGTTTACGCCAAAGAGCGGACGCTTCCGCTCCTTGGCCCCAGTTCCTTTATAATGCAAACTGCGTGCACCAAAGCCTTGCTCGCTGATGGCCATGCTTGATGCCGCGACATAAGTGCTCCACAACTGATCACCAGTTTCGTCAGTTATTTTCGCCGAACCGCGAGCAACAATCTCGTGCTTGCCTCCATAAGTGAAGGTCGCCGAGACCGATCCTGCCATTAAAGGCGCCATAACAATTGTGAACCCAGAGGCCACTTTCTGTCCATCATTTCTATTGATTCTAACAATGCCAGAAGTTTTACTTAGCACGACCGCGGACTATGTAGGGCGAGGGAATGTTCCAGTAGACGACGAAGGAGCGCACGCGCTACTTCTCCGCCCAAAGCATGATGTTTCCGGAAAGAAATTCGCGTACGGGCCAGATCGCTCCCCATCGATCCAGCAGATGACGCGCCCTTCCACCTCGGGAAAGATCAACAAGCGCGCTACTTTCGACCCGGACAAATCCTGCCTGACCGAAGATCTCCCGCAGGTCTCTGTGGGTAAAGTAGTGGATATGGCCATCATCCCAAGCCCCATCCAGAGTGTTCCCACCAGCGGTTTGGGGCCCGTAGCCAGAAAACACCAGGCGGGCAATATTCTTCAGATAGCGGATGTTTGGCGTGGTGACGACGCAGCGCCCTCCGGGGCGAAGAATGCGATGAATTTCCTGGCTGAATTTGACCGGATCGAAGATGTGCTCGATTACCTGATTAGCAATGACTGCATCGGCAGAAGTAGCCGCCAGCGGGAACAGGCTATTCAGGTCCGCTTCGTGGAACTCCCAGCCATCCGTTTTGCCGTCCCCCAGAGTATCCAGGCGCGTTCTAGACACGTCTAGACCAATGCGCTGATCAAATCGTTCGGCTAGCGCGTTCAGCAATTGGCCGGAGCCGCAGCCGAGATCGACAACGCAGGACCCCGTGCCGATAATGGCCGCCATCTTTGGTTCCATCACAAACTCCTTTGCCATCAAAATAGAAGCTCAGAGACTCCATAGAAGCTCAGAGGCCCCCGTCTCTTCTTTGACGCCAGCACCCACAGTGCAGCATATGTGTGAAATGTAGACAAATCCGTTCCTCGTAGGGTGATGGAATGTTGTTCTAGTAGATTGCCAATTGGCGCATTAGCGCCCCATGCGCTTTGTCTTCGAGGCCTCAGATTTCACCTACAGTCCACATGATCAGACGCGCTGTCTGGAGCCGCTGATACAACGCTGAGGATGGCCGCACATACAACGTATTGCCTGTTATCGAGTATGTGTCCAAGTGTATAGGTCATATGCGTTTGCACTCGACTCCAAGTGAATTTTCCCATCTCTCCCAACGTTCTACTTCAAGAAATTTTGGCTCTGCCGAATCTCCGAATGCGGCGGGCCTGATATGCATAAATTCCGCTTTTTTGAGTTCTACCTCAATGGATGGGTAATCCCACATCCAGCGATGCCTCGAATTTCCTAATATCTCTCTTGCCAAACCCTTTATCCCACGGTTTCTTTGCTGTTCTCCCAGCCCAGAGGAACGCATGAAATCCAGCGCGGCCGTGGGCAAGTTGGCGCCTTGATACTCGCGAATATAGAAAGCCAAATCAGGCAGCACAAGGCGAAAGATACCGCCCGATTTAAGAATCGTCCTTGTATTACAAAGTGCAATTCTGAAATCGCTCAGGGAAAGATGCTCCAATACGTGGGAGCAATATATGCCGCGGCAACTCTGCTCCGCGATTGGAAGCCCTCTGACAATGTCGCCGTATCGCACATTGTCGGGGAAAGGCGCTGCATTTCGCTTCATCAGCGCAGACAGCGCCATGCCAACTACGGAAATTCGTTCCATACGGAGGGTCGGGGACGCATCAAAGTTCAGCCAGCCGTCTGGAGCGTCCCACCCGCACCCGTACTGCACATAAAGCCCTTCCGCCTTCATCGCCTTCCTGCCTTTAATAAGTGATTCACGATCCCCTCGAAATCCGCAGCCCATTGCTCCGGCGTGTGGCACTGGATCTTCTGCGCCGAAACCGCCCCCATGCGTACGCGCAGTGCGGCGTCCTCTGCCAGTGTGCGCATGGCGCCGGCCAGCGCGGCGCTGTCCTCGGGCGGCACGATGTAGCCGTTGCTACCTTCCTCGATGCGGACACGGATCTCACCGGCAGCGGATGTGGAAATTACCGGCAAGCCGCAGGCCATGGCCTCGTCCACCACCAGTCCATAGGGGTCGCCCAGGGTGGGGAAGACGAACACATCCGCCAGCGAGTAGAAGCGCGGCAGGTCGAGCTTCTGCCGGAAGCCGGCGAACACCACATTGCGGATGCCACGTTCGGCGCAAATTCGCTTGAGTTTACCTTCCTCCGGACCGTCTCCCACCAGCAGCAGGCTGACCGGCTCGGCGCTCTGGCGCTGCACGGCTTCGAACGCCTCCAGCAGATAGTTGATGCCCTTGCCCCACCACAGCCGGCCGACGTAGACGAAGGTGGTGCCCTCCAGCCCGAGTTCGCGGCGAAGCGCTCCGCGCCCTGGCCGCGCGGCATCAGCTCCAGACTGGTAATGCAGCACATCGATAACATGAGGCGCGAAGAAGATTTTCTCAGTATCAACTCCATATTTCTCGGCGAATCTCCGGCCATCGTCGCCCACCGTCACAACAGCGTCGATCCTGGGAAACAGCCATCGCTTGATCGCCTCTTTGATCGGCGTGCGCTTCACCCAGCGATCGAATGTCACCTCCGCCCAAAACCCTGTCTTCGCGCCGCGCAGCTTAGCGAGCAGCCAGCCCGCGATGAACACCGGCTCGGCGTAGAGACTGACCAGCACATCGGGCCGGCGCCCGAACACCGGCAAGGGCCAGTGCAGCATGCGCGTGCCGATGCGGGTCGACGGAAGATATCGGTACTTGAAGCGCCACGTGGATTCATCCACATCCCAACTGCGGCCTGATTCGATACGGTCATTGAACCAAGCCTCGAACTCGAACGCACCGCGATCAGCGAGCGCATTGAAGCGCTCGACCATGTAGGGCGAGGGGATGTTATTCCAGTACACAACAAATGTCGCAAGCATATGTTTAACAAAACACCAAGTTGAGTCAGTGCAGCAAATTTGATTTGGCTGAATGCTGAAAAACATGCACCGAGCGCACGGTCATTGGTTCGCCTATACCTGTACCAAGGATCAGTACTAAATGCTGGCGATCGAGTACGCAATATGCTGACTGAGATGTTACAATTGAACTACCCGCCTTCGAGCACATGCTCCAGTTGATACGCTTGCCGACAGGCTTGTTATCAAAGTAGAACTGCGCGTAACCAGTGCGCTTAGCGGTGGCCGGAACCCAAAGGAATCCGTAGCTATGAAACAGGTTCCAGTTGGTGTCTCGCGGTACGTACATTACAGGCGACGATGTGCTGATGTCACACCATCCGTGGCGACATGTCTTCTTCCATACGCCAAACCAGTTATGTAACGTACCGCCGTAAACATTATTCACATGCAAGTATCGCGACATGTCATATTCAAAGAAATCGGCCTCCATAAAATCCGAGCTGCCATGTTCGCTCTTTTTCTTGAAGCCATCATAGTTTGCGAGGTTTTCGATCGCCATTGACCAAAAGGACGGATGACCGATGTAATGAGCGGCCTTAACGTCTGCAGGGCTGAACTTCAAACTGGCTTCGATATATGCACCGCCGCCGAATGCGCGGCCGACGAAGTCATTTGGTCCATTGATTCGTGCAGCCGTTGCAATTTGACCATTCGGCCCAGTGTGCCCTCCAAGTAGAGTGAGTGTGTGGTCAGCGTTGAACTTGAGTTCGGATGGCTGTGCAAGTTGCCCGAAAAAATTCCACGTATACCATTTAAAACCAGTTTGTGGCTTAACGGCAATGCCGACAGATGCTCTGCTGAAGTGACTTGTGAATGTAAGGTCGTCATACCCCACCGCTCTTGCCTGACTGGGAACACTAATCGGCGCGGCCACGACGATTATTGGCGTTGAGATGAACAACAAAAACATGACACTGACAGGCAGCCGAATAAATCGGCGGAACTTTAAAAAAAAGCCAACCCATATTGTGTTCATTGCACTTTGCCTCTGGAAAAATGAGCAGTCGGTTCTGATTCGATCAAGTCTGCGCGGCGCAGCAAAATGACAAACAGTGCCAAAATGGAAAATGGATTTCCAAATCCAAATAAATAGCGATCGAAAAAATTGTTGACCAACAGGACGATAATTATCACAATCAGAAACAATGCGCGCGTCTTCACATCATTACTGCTGTGCCGCAAAAATTGCCGCGAGCTGAACGACAACAGCCAAAACATTTGGCCAACGACATATAAAATCCCAATCAAGCCTGACTCATACCACAACGTAAGATAGCCGTTATCAACGCTGAAACCAAGTTCAATTCCCGATGTACGGTAACCGGATCCAAATAGCCAAGTTCCACTTCTTTCCAATGCATTTAAGGTGGTCTCCCAACGCTCGGTACGACCTGAAAAGCCGCTCCCGAACCCGCGATACCGCGAATTCAATTGCAAGAAATCTGAAATATATTTTACTGCATTTTCCAATAAGCTAATTCGCAAGACGATTAGTGTTGTAATTCCAAATATAAATATCGCCAAGGAAGTAATCAGTAAACGCTTACTTGCACGACCTCTTGCGAACAAAGCAGCAGCATAGATCATGACAGCATAAGCGCAGCCTAGAAATAGCGCCAGCATTGATGCCCGCGAAGATGCGACAAATATCGTAGCAGCGCCGCCCAGTACGGCGAGTATGTATAACGCCCTTGAAATTATATTCCTGTCCGCAATGAAAATTGTCAATATCATTGCCGCCACGAATCCTGCGAAGATGAAACCAATTGCATTCGGTTGCGCGCTAGCAGGGATGAACCTGCTTGCACTGATTGCAGCTCTCAGGATTTGTTTCAACGACATGGCCATGAATATGACAATGCAAATAAGACCTGCGCGCGCGAATGCCATGGCAATCTTTTGAAATGATAAAATTGCCAATAAGACCTGCGTGGCACACAGCACTGCAGTCATCAGCAGTGTATACAGTAGCGCATACCACATATTATTGAGCGCTGCGATCATGGTTGGCAGCACAGGCACTACAAATGCCAGCAGCAAAAAACGCCATCTTCTTAACGCCGCAATTATGCGCGCCACACCCTTTGCTGGGGCCGACATGAGTGTAATGACGGCCAGAGTAATCAGCGAGACTGGTCCAATCAGCAGCATTTTCGTATTTACTGTCGTTACATACGGCAAGAACGAAAGTATGAAAACGCCGGAGAGCAGAATGCTCACGAAATCGTCTTTACGCACAAGCAGTCGCCGGCTCATACGTTCGCCGACTTGGTGCAAAATGAATTCGGGCATATGCTCACAGTGGGCTTGCCCAGAATGAAAGCCGGCGTCGGACTCCGACAGAGTACCCGGCGTAACAAGCGATAAGACTTGCTGATGTTGCCAATGCCGCGCCTGAGGCCCCCATTTGCGGAATCAGCGCGAAATTGAGGATTACATTGAGGGCCGCAGCCGCGCTGATGGAACGTGCTGCCGCACGCTCGCCCCCGGTCATGATCAGAGCTTCGCGTGCAGGCCCAGCGATGGCAACCAGAACCCAGGCGGAGGACAGGATCGCAAGCGGTATCGCCCCTGCTTGATACGCTGCGCCGAAAGCAATTTTCAGAATGTCGTGGCCGGCACCGATTAATATAGCAGCCGCGAATGCAGCGGCAGCAAACATGACTTGCGCCGTTCGCTTGCAAACCCGCTTGAAGCGCGCCATATCGCCCGCTGCATACAGCTTCGCCAATGTAGGCTGAAGCGCAATGCTGCTGATAACTGACACAAAGGCGACCAGCTCTGCGCCGCGCGCCGCCACCTGATATATGCCGGCCTCGGCGGGGCCTTTGATGGCCGCCAGCATGATCACATCAGTCTGTGTTGTGATAACGCTCATTGCGCCAACCCATAGCAGCGGGCCAGCGGCCATGGCCCATTCCCGCATCCGGTGCTCCTGTTCTGCAACGCGCAGCGCAGCCGGAAGCCGTGCAAGCAGAATCAACGCGCCAACGACAAATGCCGCCGCATAGGCCAACAGACGCAGGCCTACGGCAAGCTCTGCGGTGAGAACACTCGATGTCAGGTGTACCACGCCAATGCCAAGCAGAAAGACCATCGGCATCACCAGCGTTTCCGGCATCAAGCCCAGCACGACATGGTGCAGGCCGCGCAACGCCGCCATGCGCAGTGCGCCCAGCAAGGTGAGCGGCAACAGGGCAAACGTCATCCATATCAAAGGAGTGCTGTAGCCACCCGGGAAGACGTGCAGCACTTGCAACACCAGCAGCAGCAAGCCGAGCAACACTGACACGACCAGCACCGCCTGATTGGCACGCACCAGCAAGCCTTTCGCCAGGCCCCACTGCGCATGCACGCGGTATGCAGCCACTTGGCGAACGATGAGATTCGGCAGGCCCAATGATGCCGGAACGCCAATCAAGGTTACCAAGGCAACTGCCGCCGCATAGACCCCATATCGAGCAGGCCCCATCAGCCGCGCCAGTACGATGCTAAGCAACAACATCAGTATCTTCGCAACAAGGCTCAACACGAAAACACCCGACATGCCCAACGCAAGTTGGCGTCGAAGGCCATCGATGGGCCCTAACAGGCGTTGCAAAGTAATACGCGGAGCACGCGCAGGCTGCAGGGTTGAATCAACTGCAACCCGCACGTTTTGAGACATTACGACGGAACACGTGCGTTTGCTTGCGTCGTCATCGTCATCATCCGACGTACTCATTTCACATCTCTGGGGCCGCAGCGGAATGACTTAATGTCGCGTTATGGCCTATTTCACGACGCCACAGCGACACACACGGGATCTTGTCGCGATTACAACGGTGCGCGTACCTGCGTGCAATTTCGGCGATTTCGTGCATCAGGCCCTCACCCAGCGTGATCGGATCCAGCCCCAGATGCAGGAAGCGATCGTTGGCCACATACAGTTCGTTCTCGTCAGCTTCGTTGCGCGGGTTGACCAGGTTTTCTATTTTCGCGCCTGTCATGTCGGCGATCATCTTGGCCAATTCGCGCACACGATGGGTCTCGGTCATCTGGTTGTAGATATGCACGCGATCGCCACGCGCAGGCGGGTTTTCAATCGCCAGTTCAATGCACTTGACGGTGTCCTGGATGTGGATGAAGGCGCGCGTCTGGCCGCCGGTGCCGTGCACGGTGAGGGGGTAATCCACCGCCGCCTGCATGAGAAAGCGGTTGAGCACGGTGCCGTAATCGCCGTCGTAGTCGAAGCGGTTGATCAGACGCTCGTCAAGTCGCGTTTGCGCCGTTTGCGTGCCCCAGACGATGCCTTGATGCAGGTCAGTCACGCGCACTTTGTCGTTCTTGTTGTAAAAATAAAACAGCAACTGATCCTGGGTCTTGGTCATGTGATAAATGCTGCCGGGGTTAGCCGGATACAGGATCTCGTTTTCGACCAGCGTACCGTCATCCACCTCCACCTTGACCTTGAGGTAACCCTCGGGGATCTTCATGCCGGCGGTGCCGTAACCGTACACGCCCATGGTGCCCAGGTGTGCAATGTGGATGTCCAGCCCGCTTTCCACCACCGCCGCCAGAAGGTTGTTGGTGGCATTGAGGTTGTTGCTGACGGTGTAACGCTTGTGCCAACTGCTCTTCATCGAGTACGGCGCGGCGCGCTGCTCGGCAAAATGCACCACCGCATGCGGCTGCCACGCCAGGAGCAGATCCAGCAGACGCTGGTAGTTCACGGCCACGTCGAAGTTGTGAAAACCGATGTCCTTGCCGGAAATTTGCTTCCACGCGAGCAGGCGCTCGCCCATCGGGCGGATCGGTGTCAGCGAATCGCACTCCAACTCGATGTCGATGCAGCGCCGCGAAAGGTTGTCGACGATGGCCACTTCGTGGCCCTGCGCAGAAAGATGCAGCGCCGTAGGCCACCCGCAGAAACCGTCACCACCGAGTATGAGAATTTTCATGGCTTACTCCTTTGCGCCGGTCAAAGCCAGCAACGTGAAATGGTGAAAGTTCAAACAACGAAAGGGACAGCCAACTGCGTTGGCCTCGAGTCATGTGCCGCTGCCCGTGAGAGAAGGAGCGAAGCGTTGACAAGAGAAGATGCAGGCCGGGCAGTCACGTGCACGTGCGCGCCAAATTCCTCAGCTACAGCAGTGCGGATGATCACGGCTTGTTCGGGGCCTAGGCGCATGGTCTGTTCAATGGACTGCTGAGTGAGGCTGAGATCCTTCGCTGCGCTCAGGATGACAACAATTCCGGCTGCGGCTGATGGGCATGGTGCCTGGATGACCAGCTTCGCTGTTGGTAAAGCGCCTCCCGTCCCCGACACAGACGCTCGGGGATGACGTTCCTGCGCGGGGATGACGAGACAAAAGCGCGGGATGACCGTTTTCAGTTGTCATGCTGAGGCCGACGGCCGAAGCATCTCGCCTTGGGGCGTGGCGATGGGGCGAAGAGCGAGATCCTTCGCTGCGCTCAGGATGACAGCCCTTAATTGTCATGCTGAGGCCGACGGCCGAAGCATCTCGCCTTGGGGCGTGGCGATGGCGCGAACAGCGAGATCCTTCGCTGCGCTCAGGATGACAGGGAACCTGGGGTGCGATGCGGCTGCATGTCAACTCGAACGTCATTCCCGCGAAGGCGGGAATCCAGTGACACTTGCGGACTGGATCCCCGCCTGCGCGGGGATGACGAGACAAAAGCGCGGAGTGACAGCCTTCAGTTGTCATGCTGAGGCCAACGGCCGAAGCATCTCGCCTTGGGGTGTGTTGGTGATGCGAAAAGCGAGATCCTTCGCTGCGCTCAGGATGACGACAATTCCGGCTGCGGCTGATGGGCATGGTGTCTGGATGACCAGCTTCGCTGTTGGTAAAGCGCCTCCCGTCCCCGACACAGACGCTCGGGGATGACGTTCCTGCGCGGGGATGACGAGACAAAAGCGCGGGGCGACGGGCCATTTGCGGGTTGTCATTGGGCATGACGCATGGCCTCCAGCGCGAACGATCCAAAATCATCCAGATGCCGATGCACGATGCGATGCACGATCTGCCAGTCGATGGCGCGGTAGCTGTGTACGGCCACGTTGCGAAAGCCGACCGCGCTGCGCAGGCGTTGCGCAAGCCCGGCGTCGAGCACGCCCGCGTCGGCGAGGCGCGCGAAGGCTTCACCCATGGTTTGCGGCGCGGGCAGTCCGCTGGCGGCGATCCAGTGCGCTGCGATGTCCACGCACAATTGCACGGCTCGCGTCAGGTTCACGGCGATGATGTCTTGCGCATCGATGTCACGCACGAGGTCCTCGGCAAGTGGCGGGCACTTGTCGTGGATGCGCTGCGTGCACTGCCGCAGCGATTCGACTTTCTGCTCGATCAGCGCCCGATCCATCGTTGCCTCCGCGCGTCGAGGATGCGTTGCTGCAAGGGCACGAAGTCGGCCACATCGGTCAGGTGGCGGCTGAGCAGCGCGCCGTGCCTGATGCTGTCGCCCAGCACGCGCACGCCGTGGGCGAGGATTTGCCCGAGCAGCGGCTCGCCGGCGTCGGCCAGGTCGATCAGGTCCACTGGGCGGCCGGTGGCCGTGGCCAGATCGCTGATCAAGGCGATGATCTCGTCGGCGTGCAGGGGGCGATCGGCGCCCACCGCCAGATCGAGGTCGCTGTCGGGCCGCGCCGTGCCGCGCGCCAGCGATCCGAACAGCATGGCGAAGTTGACCTGCGGGTGCCGCGCCAGCACGGCGCGCAGTTGGCTGGCCAGCGGCTCGGGCGCGATGGGGTTGGGCTGCGCGGTCATGTTCGCAGCTCGATCCCGCTTGCGTGGGCGATAAGCACGATGGCGCGGGTGTCACCGGGGTGCTGGATGTAGCGGATGCATGTCAACTCGAACGTCATTCCCGCGAAGGCGGGAATCCAGCGACACTTGCGGACTGGATCCCCGCATGCGCGGGGATGACGAGACAAAAGCGCGGGATGACAGCCTTCAGTTGTCATGCTGAGGCCGACGGCCGAAGCATCTCGGCGTGGGGTGTGGCGATGACGCAAAGAGCGAGATCCTTCGCTGCGCTCAGGATGACAACAATTCCGGCTGCGGCTGATGGGCATGGTGCCTGGATCCCCGCCTGCGCGGGGATGACGAGACAAAAGCGCGGGATGACCGTTTTCAGTTGTCATGCTGAGGCCGACGGCCGAAGCATCTCGCCTTGGGGCGTGGCGATGGTGCGAAGAGCGGGATCCTTCGCTGCGCTCAGGATGACAACAATTCCGGCTGCGGCTGACGGGCATGGTGTCTGGATAACCAGCTTCGCTGTTGGTAAAGCGCCTCCCGTCCCCGACACAGACGCTCGGGGATGACGTTCCTGCGCAAGGATGACGAGGCAGGAGCATGGCGGCTTGTTCGGTGGTGAGGCGCATGGGGTCAGTGGGCGGTGTCGTGACGGTTGAGCAGATCATGGCGCGGCGTCGGGCAGCAGCCGCTGCGCCTGCAGGCGTTGTCGCCAATCCAGGTACAGCGTACGCAGCGATTGCGCGGCCTGGATGGCTGCCAGCAGCGCTGCGTAACGCAATTCGGGCTGGTCCGGATATTCGTGGGCAAGCCGATTGCGCACGTCGCGCCAGGCCAGCCAGCAATCCACATCGACGAAGCCGAGCTTTTCCAGCCGGTTGAGGCGATCGCGCATGCTCATGGCTTCTCCGGGCTCGGCCAGCGCATCGAGCGTGGCCGGCACGAGGCGTTCGCCCATCACATCCTGCAGCTTGATGAAGCGAAACAGCAGTTGATCCACCAGGCGTACCTTGCCGCGGTCACTCTCCAGGGCCGGCAAATCGGGCGCCGGCTGGCGATGCCAGTCCGCCAGTGACTCGCCGAGCACATGGGCGTGCTGGTCGGCTTCCCAGGCAGCGGCGGCTAGCCGGTCGCGCGCGATCATGCGTCCACCAGCTGGATGCCGTGGTGCCGCGCTGCGGCCACCACGGGGAGTGAGTCGGGCTCGCCGCGCACGGTGATCACCATGTCGATGCGTTGCTCGCCGAGACCGCGGTACAGGCGTGCGGCATAACGTGT
>JAJYPA010000645.1 GCA_021795795.1 Pseudomonadota bacterium
GACACCCTGCTTAACTTGCTCTCCGATAACACCCTTGCAGTCGCTGACTACAAGCGAACGAAACGCCAAGCTCCGGCCATCTACCTGCGACAGTCGTTCATGACCGCCGCCAAGGCATTTAAAGCCATCGACGCCCCCACGCGCGGGGTAATCGTGCCGTATGGCGAAACGGGCAAAGCGCTCATCAATGCCTTGTGTGCGGCATACCTGCCAGACAAGGAATTCGAATTGCTGCGTCGGGCGCAGCAATTCAGCGTTAATGTGTTTCCGAACGTGCTGGAAAAACTGTTCAAAACCGGTGTCGTGCGGGAAGTTCAGGAAGGTACGGGTATTCTTTACCTGGTTGATTCGCGCTACTACAGCCCGGAATTCGGTCTGTCCGAAACCCCGGAAGGAAAAATGGAGGTCCTTTGTGTTGCACCGGAATAGCATCGAATTCAAGGTTAGTGCGCGTCACGCCCTGTTCACCGATCCGCTGACCCGCATCGGCGGCGAAAAGTGCTCGTATCACATTCCGACTTACGAAGCCTTGAAAGGCATCGCCAAATCCATTTACTGGAAGCCTACCTTCATTTGGGTGATGGACGAGGTCAGGGTGATGAAGCCGATCCGCACGCAGACCAAGGGCACAAAACCCTTGGATTTCGGTGGGGGCAATACCTTGGCGATCTATACTTTTCTCTCCGATGTCGAATATCAGGTGCGCGCGCATTTTGAATGGAATTTGCACCGTCCCGAACTCGAAGACGACCGGGTAGAAGGCAAGCACTATGCAATCGCCAAACGAATGCTGGAATTAGGCGGGCGGCAGGATGTTTTTCTGGGCACACGAGACTGCCAAGGCTACGTCGAACCATGCATATACGGCTCGGAAAGCGGGCATTACGACGATGCGGGAGAGTTGGCATACGGCTTGATGTTCCATGGGTTCGACTATCCGGATGAAACTGGCGAAAACTGTTTACAAGCCCGGCTCTGGAAACCGGTCATGGTGAATGGCTATATCCAGTACGCGCGGCCCGAGGATTGCACGATTCGAAAATTCGTGCGGGCGATGACGCCCAAGAAATTCGGCAAGGGCAGGCTGCGCGATGTCGCGCAGGACGCTACCGATCTGGGGGTCTGATATGAGCTGGGTACAGAAACTTTACGAAACTTACGGACAGAGCAAAGGCCGGGAGCCGACCGGCACCAGTGTGCTGTTACCCGTTAGCCATTCCATCCAGCAAGCACATGTAGAAATTACGCTGAATGAACACGGCAATTTCATATCCGCCAGAACAATTGGCAAAGAAGAAACCATCATCCCTGCTACCGAACAATCCGCGGGACGAACCGGCAGAATTCCTCCACCGCACCCCTTGTGTGACAAAGTTCAGTACTGCGCGGCAGATTACCCTGAGATGGGCGGCAGCAAGCCGTCTTTCTTCAAGGAATATGAAGCGCAACTGGCGGAGTGGTGCAATTCGCCCCACAGCCATGCGAAGGCTCAGTCCGTGCTGACCTACGTTCGCAAAAGGCAGGTTGTTGCCGATTTGGTGCGAGAAGATGTGCTTCATCTCGGTGCGGACGGGAAGTTGCTGACGCGCTGGGCAAGTGAAACTCAAGCACCCGAGTTATTCCGGGTGCTCACAGCGAAATCCGGCGAGCGTGACCAAGGCGACGCGTTTATTCGTTGGCATGTCCGGGAGCCCGACAATCCTTGCACGGCAGTTTGGGAAGATGCGTCTTTGCAGGACGCTTGGGCAAAATTTGATGCCAGTACCAAGGAAGCCGTCGGCGTTTGTATGGTGACGGGTGAGATGCAGGCGAGTCTCGCTTTGAGCCATCCTAAGCGCATCCGCCATTCCGGCGATGGTGCCAAACTTATCAGTGCCAACGACAGTTCGGGTTACACCTTCCGGGGGCGTTTCACCGATGACACCGGCCAGCAGGCGTGCGGCGTGAGTTACGAAGTCACGCAAAAAGCCCATAACGCGCTGCGCTGGCTGATTCAGCGCCAAGCCTACCGAAACGGCGATCAGGTCGTCGTGAGTTGGGCGGTCGCAGGCAAGCCGATTCCTGATCCGTTCGGTAACTCGCTGACCTTGATGCTGGCTGGCATCGCTGTCCAACAACAGTCCGCTACGCCGGAATTATCCCTCGGCGACGATGCAGGACAAGCTTTTGCCAAGCGCTTGAATCTTGCCCTAGCGGGCTATCGCGCTAATATCGGCCCGCCAGATGACATCGTCGTCATGGGACTGGATTCGGCCACACCAGGACGTATGGCTATTACGTATTACCGCGAGTTGAACGGTTCCGAGTTTCTGGAGCGGATCGAAGCTTGGCACAAGGCACACGCCTGGCCGCAAAATTTCGGCAGGGATCTGAAATTTGTCGGCGCACCGGCGCCACGCGACATCGCTGAAGCAGCGTTTGGCCGTCGTCTTGACGATAAGCTCAAGAAATCCACGGTTGAGCGGCTTCTGCCCTGCATCATTGATGGCCAGCCCTTGCCACGCGACCTCGTCGAATCAACAGTGCGCAGAGCCAGCAATCGGGTCGGCCTCGATCATTGGGAATGGGAAAAAACCTTGGGCATCGCCTGCGCCCTTTTCAAAGGAGCTTTCAAAAACAAGGAGTACGAAATGTCGTTGGAAACCGACCGGCACAGCCGGGATTATCTCTATGGTCGCTTGCTGGCGATTGCCGAACATATCGAAAACCGTGCTCTCTACGTTGCAGGCGAAAGACGCGACACTACTGCTGCGAAGCTAATGCAACGTTTCGCTGATCGCCCGGCAAGCACCTGGCGAATCATTGAGCCTGCGCTCAAACCTTACATCTCGCGCCTACGAACAAAGCGCTCAGGTTTTATGCACGAGATGGATAAACTGCTCGATGAAATTATCCCCAGTTTCGTCGGTGATGACTTTCTTGACGACAGCAAGCTGTCTGGCGAATTCTTGCTCGGCTACCACTGTCAACGGCAAATCCTGAATCCACCCAAGACAGACACCACCACCGTGACCGAAGACGCTCCCACCGAATAGACCACCGAGGAAACGAATATGAGCACCCTGCAAAACAAAATTGATTTCGCTGTCATCTTCTGCGTCAAAAATGCCAACCCGAACGGCGATCCGCTAAACGGCAACCGCCCGCGCACCGATTACTCAAACTTCGGCGAAATGAGCGATGTGTCGATCAAGCGAAAAATCCGGGATCGCTTGATCGAGCGCTGGGTCAACGACGGTAGGAAAGAAGACGACGGCAACATGATTTTCGTCCAATCCGATGACCGCAAAGTGGACGATGCTAAAAGTCTGCGCGCACGGGCAGAGGCCGGTTTGGGCAAGGAATTGGGTTCAGAAGAAACCGCCGAGTTGGCGTGCAAAAAATGGCTGGATGTGCGGGCCTTTGGCCAGCTCTTCGCTCTAAAAAGCAACAAGAAAGCGGGTAAGAAGAAGGAGGATGGTAGCGACGAAGACGGCGACACAGGAGTATCCATTGGCATCCGTGGCCCTGTCACGATTCAATCTGCTTTCAGTGTCGAGCCGATAGATATTACCAGCATGCAAATTACTAAAAGTGTGAGTGGTGAAGGTGATGGTACAAAGCGCGGCTCCGACACCATGG
>JAJYPA010000646.1 GCA_021795795.1 Pseudomonadota bacterium
TGTTCAATGGGTCCTCCATCGTGGCATCGGACCACGGCGGGGAAAAGGGGACGTTCATCCCATTAATTCTGGTGTATGAACATTTACTGACATAGCTCAGGCGGCGTCCTGTTGATCATCCGGCAGGGTTTCATTGGCCGGCAATCCATCGATGAATTTTACCCCCGCAAACAGATCACGCACTTTCTCCGGATGGAAAATGGCGATCCAGCGCTTTTCTGCCTGCTGCAGCATCTTGAAGTGAAGCCCAATCCAATGAAGCTTGTTGCGCGACAGGGCCAGGAGGAAGCGCAGAGGCGTCGCCGTAAGGGGGTCAGAAAGCTGGAGGAAGAGGCACCCTTAACCAACGCGGTGACACACGCCATTCTGCAAAGGAAGTGGTCACCAGAGCAGGTGGCCGAGAGGTTGCGAGTGGACTATCCCGAGGATAAGCAGTGGCATGTCTCTCATGAGACCATCTAACAGTTCATCTATGCCCACTCTGCGGGAGAATTGCGCAGAGCACTGATATCGGCGCTGCGCAAAGGGGGCACTCGAAGCGCAAGCCCCGAAGCCGTGGACAAGACCGGCGGGGGCAACTGCGGAATATGCGTTCCATTAAGGAACGCCCCGTTGCCAATTGGTATTTTCATCGCCGGTTTTTGAAAAATTCGCCTTTTTCTGTCAGGCACTAGTTACAGCTGAAGTTTCACCGTTTTTCAGTGCGGAATATAAAGGCTGGTTAACAAAACCAGCATTATATATTTCATATATGTAGCCATATAAAGCACTTATTATTGTGCCTTTGGTAACCTGCTTATTTCCTTATTTATTCGTTAAAACAGTCAGATAGAGGTGAACAAAACGTCTTGCCGTGATATAATAAGGCTATGTCACTCTTGCTTATTGAAGGTAGGTGATTCCCAAGCCAGCCGCATGTCCACAGGGGTCGCCGCCAGCCAGGTACGATTACCTGGGCTTAGCCACATGGGCTTTCAAGGACTCGCACCAAGGTTTGCAACTAGCCCGTATCCACCTGAGCGGTCAGCTTCAGGCTGCGGCCCGACAACAGATGAATCTCCACGGCCGAAACGGATGGCCTAACTGACGCCAGAGTGACCGGCAAAAAAACATCAGTCCCTTTGACCACCGGTCGCGGTTCTACTGCATCAGCAAAACGCTAACGCCAGTAATGCAGGGTAGCAACGGCAATTCTTTCCTGTGCGCAGTGATTCTTGCCTGAAAGACCGCTCGCCCGATACCCGTCTACCTGTTGCCGCCAATAAGCCACCTTCTCTTCTTTCGTCATATCCCCCATCCTCGCTGAATACGGAGAGTGAATCATTCCGGGGGGCGGCTCCGCGCAGTGAAATCATCGCGCTAATCAGGAAAAATGATCCTTCGGCAGGAGTTGCGCCATTGGCGATGCCCGTCTGGACTTGGTAGACATCACGACAGCAGTGCCTGTTGCAGCAAGAACAGTCCATGCTGCAACCGCGCACATTGAGTGCCGTAATTGAGCCGAACATAGCCGCTTCCCTCCTGTCCGAAGCCGAGCCCGGCATTAAGTCCCAACCCCGCATCCAGCAGACGCTGATGCAATTCGGCATCGGAGAGACCAAAACTCCGCAGATCGAGCCAGGCAAGGTATCCAAAATCCGGCGGACGAAAGTGTACGGCAGGAATGTTTTGATGCAAAAAGGACTGCAGATACAAGGCATTTTTTTCCAGATAGACTTTCATCTCCAGCAACCAGGATGCTCCTGCATCCCATGCGGCCTGGCAAGCCACCTTGGCAAAGGTGTTCATTCCCAGGCTCTTGCTTCTGCGCAGTTCTGCCAGATAGACGGATTTTTTCTCCGGTTCGCCAACCCAGGCAATGGCACCACCAATGCCCGCAATGTTGAAGCTCTTGCTGGCCGATGCCAGGAGCACGCACTGGGGATCCACGGTGGCTAGGGGAGTATGGACTGCCCAGGTATGGGTCAGATCCGCATGAATCTCATCGACTACGATCTGGACCCCGTGCTTTCTGCATGCACTGACAACTTGTTGCAACTCATCCCTGGACCAGACCCTGCCTACGGGATTGTGCGGGGAACAAAGCAGTAACATTCGCGCTTTGTCCAGCACCTTTTCAAGGCGCGCAAAATCTATGTGATATCGGCCATTGCCCCCATCCAACAAGGGGACGCTGAGTAAATGACGACTATTTTGTTCCACTGCCGCGAAAAACGGCGGATATATGGGCGGCATCACGATGATCCCGTCTCCTGGCCGGGAGAAGGCACGTACGGCTGCGAACAATCCCGGTAGAACCCCTTGTACCAGGATGAAGTTCTCCGGTTCCGGCACCCATTGATATTGCTGCTGCATCCAGCGAGCTACCGATTTCTGGACATGAAGATCGTGGTCTGGGTAGCCATAGATGGGATGCGCGATGCGTTGTGACAAGGCATCAGTAATGCACTTGGGGACGGCAAAGTCCATATCGGCAACCCACATGGGGAATACCGCTTTGCCAAATTTGTGTGCCGCACCAGCCCATTTGACGCTATCGCTATGCAGACGATCCCACTCCTTGCTGAAGTGCTCTGATGGTTTATCCATCATACTGGCCATGCTCTGCTGAACTGGATGAATGACTCACTGTCGAACTATCCTCATGATGTTTTTGCCAGCGCACGATGACGTTGCCGTCAATTCCAAATCTGAATACGTTTTTATACCACCCCAGTGCAAACAGGGCCAGATTCTGATTGTAATAGTGTGCCGGAGGATGACCAGAATATTTTCTTTTCGCCAGGGGGAAACCGGGACACCGTTCCGGCATCGTGGGCACCGATTCCGAAAAATCCGCAAAAGTGCCCACGATGCCCCGGAATACGCACTGGGGAGTGGGGAAATATCCTTTTTGAGGATTAAAAGCGACCCAGTCGGGTGAAAACCCGTGGGGAGCAGATCCGGCGATCACTGCGGGAAGAGTTTCTGCCATTTTTCCCCAAGGACCATCCGGCATGGCTTGCGCCAGGCTGGTCAACAAGGGCAAGGGCAAATAGCTGGCATTGATGATCAGGGTTTCCGGGCTGGGACGAAACTATTTTCCACCGGGAATCAACATGGGACCGGCGACTGGCATGTCGAGTACTTCTTTTTGGGCGATAGTGGTTCATGAGCGCCAGAAAGCGATGATTGAAGGTACGCTCTTTGCCTTTGATGGGGCGGTTTAACACCACGTCCACAATGGTCATGGGGTTGTCGTAGATACCCCGTTCCGGTACGCCTCCCAGGGCCAGGAAGGCCTCCTGATGTGCAGCAAAGACCATCTCCTGGGTTTCCCTCGGGTAGGCCCTGACAAAAGACATGCGGCTATAGGTCAGGCGAAAGTGAGCCACTTTGATCGCGGTGGTTACACCCCCCAGAATCACCGTTTAACTGCTCCAGTCAAACTGATACGCTTCGCCGGGACGAAAGCTCAGCGGGATAAAGGCCTTGTGCAGACCGGGGCGGGTGGGCGGTAGCTTTCCAGGCCCTTACCCAACGTTGGACGCTGTCATAGGCTCCCTGATATCCCGCCTTCTGCAAACCTTCGAAAAGCCTGCGTGCCGTACGCTTTTGCTTGCGCGGCAAGTGCGCATC
>JAJYPA010000647.1 GCA_021795795.1 Pseudomonadota bacterium
GCGCTTGGGCGGGGGTTGCCGCCACTGTGCTCCATTCGTTACCGACGTGTCCCTGCGTATGCCTGATGGAGGGCTGGCAACCTGCGGCACCGGAAATTCAGCGAAACTAAATCTGCATAGAGATTATGACTCATTAAATGCGGGGCAGGGTGCGACTATGTATCTCGCGCTGATCACCCACATGGTGAATTATATCGTTTAGCTACTATGTTATGATTTGGTATGAAGACTTTTGGCGATGGCTTCCCCTGCCCCTGCCCCTGCTTCTGCGTCGTGCTCAAGCGCCTTAGTCGCTGGTCCGGCGGTTTTTGGCGATCCCGGCTGTTCTTCTTCCTTCATCGCCTGCCGGAAACTTTTTATGGCGGAACCTAGATCCCCTCCTATATTCTTTATTTTTGATGTCCCGAAAAGCGCCATAACAATCAACAACAAAATAATCAAATGTGGAAGACTGAATATATCCATGGTCATATCCTCACTGGTTAATTCATGCCCTTACTCTGATTTGTCCAGCCCGGTAACACCTCCACTAATATCGCCAACATTAAATTTTATTAGCATGTCACACTTGGCTGACCGTATGCACTAAATTTACCAACCATTGATCATGATATACTAATCCTGACGAGTTGAACAAGGTTGATGCCCGTAGGTCGGCGGGCGCCGGATGCGGCACCGTGACAGCGGCGCTCACGGGCATGCAGGTACCGGGGTGGTCTCAACGGGGAAAACGTGACATCCTCCTGTTCGGGATGCTACGAACAGCTTATGATACCTCCAGGGTCACCACGCTTAGACTAGGCATGTGGAGCGTTTTTATCACGAGCGCCTTTGTGGAACTTTCCCATTGAATATGGGGAGATGCTGGATATCTGACGTTCTTTATGGAGTGATCTGTGCATGCGCTGCGGCCTGATCCACTACCTCTGGTCCATAGCGCGCAGACTATGGAATTGGTCGTTCACTCCTGGCGCCAGAGAGTTGCGCGACTTGACGGCTTATGGGGTTGCCGGTGCAGTGCTCTGTGGTAGTGCTGCCTATCTGGTATTATCCCATGATACCCTGGACATACTTGCGGCGGCAGCGAATGGTCTTCTTTGGGGCATTATCATTGGTTTGAAACTATGACCAAACACTTTCCAGAGCCGCAGCTCTGACCAGACATAAACTCACGAACTATGACGACGATGAGTCTTTGTAAGAAGACATAACACCAGTTAGCGGCCCTGCCGTCCTTTAAGAAACCACCCAGGCCTGCGAAAAAACTGGGCCAGCCTGGCAAAGAAAACGCGTGCGGCCACAACAAAAGGCGGGATGCGGGTCACCCTGGCAAGAAAATGACCGAAGATGACCATCCCCACTGCGGGCACGAGAAAGAACGCAATGATCCCCCATACGAGCCACGTTGGAACGGTGTGATTGTTAGCCTGCGCAATCTGTTCCACCGGTGACGGGGGTTCCCATTCTTTGTTTTCATTGATGGGCGCTGTATCCATCCGGGCAGGTAATGAACCGTGCATACCGGGGAGTCTTTCCGCGCGCATCGCCTTAACGATGGCGACATTCTCCAAGTCCATGTAAGTGGTGGTGATCGGCCACCCTCGCCAGACTTTGACCTCCATGCCACCGCCCTCTTTCCAGCGTGCTATGACTGGCCCATGGTTGATCTCGCCGGTTATACTGCTGGGCCGTCCGTACTTATACGTAACCATGGTGATAATATTTTGGACCTGCCTAGTGTCGCCGAAGCTGGGAAATTTATACTCGGCAAGCGCAAACCGGTTATGTCTGTCATACTCCACAGAAAACATACTTGCGCCTTGCAGTTGTGGCATCTGCCCGTTTATCCGATAGGTGTCGAACCATTGCTGGGGGCCGTTTGGAATAGGGGGAAGGCCTGCTTTCTCTAAAGCGGGCGTCAGTGTCGCGCGCGTCGCATCCTGCAGAGGAACGCCAAAAAGTAAAAGAGGCGCAGCCATCGCGCTTCCGAGCCAAGCCCATAGCGATATGGCCACAATAAAACGCATCCTGATCACCTATTCACCCCCCCTACTCATGGATATGCCCGACTGTTCATACTCCGCATGATGGCCATTGCTGCTTCACTTCCCGCGATGCAGCCCTGTAACTGACGCAGTGGTACGACAAAGCGGCCGATAGCTCCACCGGCGCGCCGAAACGCCAGAAAAACCGATGCACTTTGTCCACTATTTCCGGCCTGATCCAGACATGGCACCCATAGCGCAGCAATCCGGCATGCCCATACCTTGCACCCAATCCGTAAGCCAGGTAGCCGTCTAACGTCGCCGACAGGGCCCCTACCGGAATCGCCTCCCAGATCGGGAAGACCCCTTTGGCAGCGAGGAAACATGCTGCGACAATAACTGCTTCATCTGGGGCGAAAACAACCCCCATGCTTTCAACAAACAGGATGGCGATAACCGCCCTGATTCCATACTGGCGCAGAATCGGGGTGGCTGCACTAATCAGTGGCGCTAATGTAGTAAGAAACCAGCGCGTCATCTTCCACCCTTTCTGCTGGCAATGTCACCGTTGTTCCCTGACAACGCCATTATGAACAGCATTTGTCCGCCCGCCAAGGTGTCGGGCCAACTTCGACCGCTGTACGACCTCCCCCAGGACCACCCCGGATATCACGGGCACCGCCATGAGCTTCTTCGTTTTGCGCCCAGGCGCAGTCCATGATCTTGTGGGGTCGGGTAATGGCGAAAGGCCCGATGGCCGCAATCCATAAGGGTTTACTGTATAATTCGATCCTCAACAAGAATGCACAGCCGTATTGTATCGCCACGACGTATCGGGGATTATTCTCGGTGCCGGAGCAGACCCCTCCACCGTGGATTTTAGCAACGACCATACACGCGGTTATACTACACCCATGGTTTGCCATCCTGAGCCCTCCTCTTTGCCGATCATTTTTCTGGTGACCGCGTCCAACGTTGAAAGGCAGGGCTTGGTATTGGTCTTTGCATATACGCATTACCTACCACGGCAGTATGAGTAATTGCCCAACATTCGTCGGAATGTAGTGCATCTCTGGGTAAAATCGCCTCAGAAAACACCGCGATTCTCTTTACCTTGAAAATTTTTCCATTATACTAAAGTTCGGTGGAGTTGAACTTATATTTACCATCCAAGGAATAAGGGATGATGTTATAATCACGCTACAGGTAAACAAGGAGGCATCATGAAACTCACGTCACGCTGTTTCGCTACCGCCTTACTCGCCGGTACCATCGGTTTGATAAGCAGCACCGCCGCTTGGGCCTATGAGGGTCAGCAGTATGCTCAGGAGGCACGCATCAGCCCCGACAAGGCGGAGACCATCGCCATGAACGCCAGTAGGCCCTGCGGATTTCGACTAAGCAAGGGCTTTTTTCATCCTTTGCAGGCAAAGACCATCGCCAAACAGACCTGCCCCCCGAATACTGCCAAAGTCACCGGTATGAAGTTGGAAAAAGCCCCCGGCGGTAGTGGCCTGCGTTATGTTGTGGACGTTAGTCGCGAAGACCTGATGTACACTATCTCCATTGATGCAAAAACAGAGAAACTCTTGGAGATAGTGATTCTGCCGGGCGGTTCCAAGCCCTGAA
>JAJYPA010000147.1 GCA_021795795.1 Pseudomonadota bacterium
GCGAGAGCACATAACTGTGGACCTCAGAATGCAAAAGGAAGTCTCTCATGTGCAGGGGGTGGTAGCCCCTGGCGTCGATACCTGCGAGGACGAACCGAAAAATAAAGCTGACGAGCTTGCAAGGCTCAAGGAAAAGCGCAAACAACTATATGCTATTGAGCATGCTTGTCGCCAGAGCGATGACGCGATCGGAGGGCCGCGTTTCAATTTTGCTGCCGTCTGTGGTTCTGCCGCATTTTTAGCCGTGCTTGCACTTCTCTGGTCGACTCGCTTGCCAGGTTGGTCGGTATTTCTGTGTTCTGTAACCGCGTGCATATCTGTCTTTTTCTTGACCTACCAGCATTCCACACGCCCGCTCGAATGGGATGGGTTGATCGACAAACTGTTGGCTGGATATGACCCCATTGGCATAGAATCTTACCGGCGCCTGCAAACAGATATCGACGAAAAAGGATATATTGATCAGTGGCGCGTTCGCGATTGGGTGGGAGCGGAGAGGAAGGCCATTCGGATCGCGCGTCATGTTGTTACTGGGACTTATGATTTTTTAAGGAAGACCGTGTAGATGACTTTTACCAAAAGCGCGGCAAGCCCCGCAAGTTGTACTGTGAAGCGGAGGCTGAACGCGACACGACTATTGAGCGGTTGCTGGCGGAAGGGGTCAAGGAAGCGGCAATCACCGTGCAGCGCTTCAAGGGCTTAGGGGAAATGAACCCGGACCAACTGTGGGAGACCGCCATGTGTCCAGATACTAGGACGTTGATGCCGCTGGCCATCCACCCCGGCGAAATCCCCGCGCTGGACACGCAGTTCACCCTGTTGATGGGCAAGAACGAAGCCGGCGGCCGCCGCGCATGGATGGAGCGCGACGGGTGGACGGCGGATCTGGATATTTGATGGGATTTTGAGTGACATGCGGTAAAATTATTATTACAAAGGCGCTGGAGCTTTCTTGGGCAATAAAAGGAGACTTTGATGGACATGAATGACATACGCAAGCAGACGCTTAAATACATACAAGACGCATATGGAAAACTTAAATTCTACAATTACGGTGGAGTAGCTGAATCAGAATTCCATGGGAATGATTTAAATTATCATGCCGCATTTGTTAACCAGGATATTTTTGAAGTCGACATTTGTGTAGACAAAAGCCCTGAAGAAATGCTTGCTATCGATTTATGCAGTTTGTTTAATGGTTTTCAGCATACGTTTTTGTACAGTAATAATGGTTCGTCAGTACTTTTCCATGGTGATGGAGAAGTATATTCTAGGGTTACTTGTGCTGCCGGGTTTTTAGAGCAATATGCGTTCATAGTCGAATCTTCAGAGACGATTAACACGTGCAATATTTCTTCTGATGAAGACCGAGAAGAAGAAACTATATGTTTTAAAATTCATATTTTGAAGTGCGCTGACAATGGCGCTGCGAAAAAGAAAAGCTTGGATTTCGCTGGGGCATTTGTAGAAATAATGACGTATGCCGTAACTAGTGAATTTGATGACGCATATGAAGAAGCTTTGGACCTTTTGTGATAAAGAGAAAGGTGAAATTAACGAAAAAATAGTGATACACGGACCCCAAAGAAGGCTGGAGCGCGACGGGCGGGCGGCAGATCTGGATATTTGAGGGGATTGTCATCATCAAGCGGTACAATGATCTCTACATAATCATGCGGAGTTGGCTTGTATGGAAAAGAAAACTATTGTGGTGGCTGGGAAAAGGATTGAGCTGGCGGTTAGTAACCTTGACCTTAGAAAAGTCGATGGTTTGTATGGTGGCATTATTACTATTGAGTTTGTTCCAGAAAATATTACCCGTCCCATATTGATTGAAGCGAATGGGGATATGGACGTTGGTTGGATGTTCAGCGGCGGCATAGAGTCGTACCCCGACGATTATTCTAGCGACAGGGCTTTCGAGGAGAACAGACTTGAGCGATGGCAAGAAAACAATAATCTTTCACCAGACGATAATAGTTTACTATTTACCCTAATTTCCGGTTTTTGCAACAGTGCCTTCAAGGAGGTAATTGCTAGTGCGTACTGAAAAAGACAAAGGACTGATCAACAAGTCCGCCGATTGCGCAGACCTGTTGAGCAACAGTTTGCAGGCCATGGTCTCAGCCGATGACCTTCTGCTGGGCGAGATGGCGGCGGCCCTGCTGAATGACGCCCGGGTCTTGAACAACAAACTGGAGCGGATTCGGTATCTGGTAACGTCTGCGACAGAAGGGGATGCTGGATGAACCGAGTTTTTGTGGATATGGATGGCGTCACCGTCGATTTTGACGCTTACAAAAGGGCATCTGGGCTGACAGCCTACGAAATCAAACGGAAGCCTGGCGCCTATCTTGATATGCCACCGATCGACGGGGCGATTGAGGCCGTGCGCAGCGTTATCGGTATGGGTTTCGAGGTCTGGATGGCGACAAAGCCGCCCACGGGTGTTCCTTACGCCTATTCTGACAAGGCGGCATGGGTTTTCAATCACCTCCCTGAACTGAAGCGCCGCATCATTATTACGCACGATAAGGGTCTGCTTGGTGATGCAGGCGATTATTTGTGCGACGACAGACCGCACAAAGCCAACTGTACTGATTTCGCGGGCACCTTATTAGCTTTCGTAGATGGGTTTCACTGGCCGCAGGCATTGGATATTTTGCGAGGAGAGAGGAAATGCCGAAAATTAACGAGAAACGTGATGATACACGGAGCCCGAAAATACCCATCTACCTGAAAGCCGCTTGTATTATGGCCCACATGATTTACGACAAGATGCTAATGCCTCTGATGTCACTGCTGATCCCGTTTGCCATTGTACTTGTTCCGTTTGGAGAGGGATGGCTGCTGGAACGGATTTTCCCCTCTGTGTTTGTCCGGTTTGAGATAATCGGGACATCGGGCCATCTTTTCGCATACTGGCCAAACATCTGGGCGGTAGGTGCGATATGCGACATAGGCCTGCTGTTGTTAATCCTCCTGATTTACTGGGGAATGCGGCTATGGCTGGACGCTCTGCGCGAGGCAAAAAAATCAGACAGTCGCTGCGGCGGCTGAGTAGTACATCAGAGAATTTGCATGCGGAAAATCATACAGATCATCGAATCGATGCGATTGGACTTGTCCGACGAAAAACGTCTGCAGGCTGACCTCGAGGTTACACTCACTAATGCTGGCATCCAGTTTACTCGCGAGTCTGCGCTGTCTGCCCAGGACATTCCCGACTTCCTCACGGAGGATGGCACCACCATTGAATGCAAGCTTCGCCCAGCCCAGAAAACTGCCGTGTATCGGCAACTTCAGCGTTATGCCTTGCACGCCGAGGTCACTGGGATCATCCTGGCCACTAACCTCTCCATGATGTTGCCAGGAACCATTAACGGCAAACCGGCTTACGTGGCGTCCCTCAGCAAAGGATGGCTCTGATGGCCACTAGAACCTACGGTGTACTACGCTATGTTCCCGATGGTCATAAGCCGCACTGGCTGATCGAAGGCGTCGAGCCTCACGTCGCCATCCGCTTGAAACAACTGTTCCCCAAGATCCCGAAGCAATCCCCTGGACCGTTCTCCTTGCCCGCCGATCTGATAACGGCGGCTGACCTGGAATGGTTCGTGTTGCGGTACCCGTTGCGTCTGAGTGACGCAGATATGTACCGGTTGAGCGCAGACAAGCAAGGCTTCGATCAACGCCAGGCGCAGATGGAGACCATTCTTCTGCCAGCGTTTGAACATTCGGCGGCCATCACCGGGTTGAGGGACGGACAGGTACTCCGGCGCTATCAGGCCCAGGCCGTAGAAATCCTCCGGCACCGGAAATCACTACTGCTGGGGGACGAGGGCGGCTTGGGGAAGACCTTCGTGGCGGCGGCATTCCTCTGCTCCGTACCGGGTGCACTACCAGCCGCGGTCGTTTGCGACGCGCACATGCAAATCCAGTGGCTTGAAAAGACCACGGGTTTCACCAATCTGAGGGTCCACTGCGTCAAGAAAACCAAACCCTATTCATTGCCGCCCGCCGACGTGTATGTGTTCCGGATATCCCAGATCATGGGCTGGGCTGACATATTCGCAACGGACTTTTTCAAGACCGTAGTGTATGACGAACCGCAATCGCTTCGCACCGGCACATCGACGGCCAAGGGCGCGGCCGCAAAGGTGCTTTCAGAGCACACGGAATACCACTTAGGTCTCACGGCCACCCCGATCTACAACTACGGTGGCGAAATGTGGAGCGTCATGCGTTTCATCGACGAATCCGTGTTGGGCGACCATGCGGATTTCATGCGCGAATGGACAGATAACCATGGGCGCATTACCAACCCCAAAGCATTGGGCAGTTATCTGCGCGAACAGCACGCACTCCTGCGCCGGCTGAAGTCTGATGTTGGGCAGGAATTGCCCAGGGTGTCTCGGATTATTGAGTACGTGGACTACGACGAAAAAGCCGTGCGGTCAGTGGAGGACTTGGCGCATGCGCTGGCCATCAAAGCCACAACAGGGTCTTTCACTGAACGCGGATCGGCAATACGCGAACTCGATATCATGGTGCGGCAGGCCACCGGCGTGGCTAAAGCCAAGGCTGTGGCCCAGTTCACCCGGTTATTGGTGGAGGCTGGCGAATCGGTGTTGCTGGTGGGCTGGCATCGGGCGGTCTACGAAATATGGCAGGAAGAACTCAAAGATTTGTCGCCTGCCATGTACACGGGCTCGGAATCCGCATCCCAGAAGAACCGAGAAAAAGATCGATTCCTGTGCGGTGAATCGCCGGTGCTCATTATGTCATTGCGCTCCGGCGCAGGTCTGGATGGACTGCAGCACAAGTGCTCTGTCGTTGTTTTTGGCGAACTGGACTGGTCACCTGGAATCCACCAGCAAATTATCTGGCGCGTCGACCGGGAAGGACAGCGTTCACCAGTCACGGTTTTCTTCCTGGTAGTTGAGGACGGCTCCGATGGACCCATTATGGAAATCCTTGGACTGAAAGCCAGCGAGGCGCATCAGATTGTTGATCCGTTCACAGGGCCTGAAATGGCAGACCGTGATAATTCACGTTTGCAAGCCTTGGTGCAGCGATATTTGGGGAAGCATTCTGAAAGGCAGAATCTGCAATTGGCCTTGGCGTGACAGTAGCCCATGATACAATGGGTTGTCGAAACGACGTATCATATCCAGGATGGAGCATGCACATCACCGAAGATTCACTTGCCACAATGTCACTCGAAGCTATCTACGACGAACGGGCGCGGCAGGAAACGATCATTGAAGAGGCACAAAATGCCATTGACCTGTGTAGCCAGGCCATTGTTGATAGGACCGCAAGATTTAAGGTTGGGGACCTAGTTGTCGATAGCGATGGCGCTACTTGGGCGGTGACACGCCGCGATCTTTATGGACGGAACCATTTTGAACGGTTCGCAGGAGATTGCATTGCATACCGCGGCAGGCAGATCAAAAAGGATGGTACCGTCGGAGCCGTTGAGACCGACATTTACCGTCTCCCGTTGCGGGCGGTGAATTAGTAGTGGGGATGCCGATAATGCACATTGACTTCCTCCTCGCCATGAAGTGACTGGGTTTTCCGCTGCCAGATTGTGTTCTCTCGGGTGGCGTGCCCAGAAACTGCTAGCCGAATGTGTTACTACTCGGTATCACGAGGACCGCCGTCTCTCTGGCTGCCTTGGCACTCGAAGATGCCGGTTTTGTTTTCGTGCGGGATAAAAGTGATCTGTTCGAATCCAAGTTTGATATTTCCCCGTCCTTGGCGGGCGAAGAAGCATTGGAAGCGCTTGAGCATACGGAGAAAAAACCGATGAATTGGGATATTTAATCCATAAAGATGGACATGGCAGAAAAATTTGCAAATCTTTCCTGCAAAACCCAGGATGATCTTATAGCCGATATCATAGAGTTAAAGTCGGCGATTTACCCTATTTCTAAGGTTTTGTCTTATTTCGTGGACAAGGAACCACACAGCATATTTGCTTCCAGCGATCTTTTCCCGTGTGTGGGATGGGACTCTTACCCGCAAATGCAGGATCTCCCAGATGATTTTGTCATCTTAAACATGAGCGCAAGCCACAACGAATATTTCGACAATGGAGGTGCCATCGAAATCCAGAACATCAAATACTTGCTGACGGTGCTTGGCATGCTGAAGCACGGCTCAAACGGAGAATAGACAGGTGACACACATCTTGCTGATTGACGGCAACAACATCGGCTACGCGTCCATGTATGTCCCGGCTCTCTCGCAATTGGTCCACAATGGGCAGCCGACCGGTGGCATCATGGGCCTCGCGCAATCGGTTATGCGAATCACCGCTCTTTTCGCCGGCGCTGTCCCCGTGGTGCTGTGGGATGGGCATGCCTCATGGCGCAAGGTTCTTTGCCCGGAATACAAGGACAACCGTAAGTCCACGCCTGAAAAAGTTGCCGTAGCCGATAGCTGGCGGCAGCAACAGCCCTTGGCTAGCGCCTTGCTTTTGCACATGGGCGTAATCCAGATGCGGGCGGTGGACGCCGAGGCAGACGATCTGGCAGGGCGGTTATGCATGGACCCGGAGGCATTGGCTGATCATGGCATCGAGCGCATTACCATGGTTTCCGGCGATACCGACTGGTGGCAAGCAATATCGGAACAGGTGGACTGGTTTACGCCCATTACGGACAAAGCCATGTCCCTGGAAATGCTGCGCACCGACGAGGCAAAAGACGGTCCATTCGTGAGCCCTGATGAGTACCTGCTGGCCAAGTCTGTGGCCGGCGACAGTTCCGACAACATCCCCGGCGTGCCTGGGGTGGGTATCGCCACGGCGGTCAAGTTGCTGAGGCTGCATGGCGGACTGGATGGTATTGGGCGGGCGGTGGCGTCCGGGCATGCGAAGGACAAGAAATCGGCCGCCATTGCCGATCTGTTGCCCACCATCGAACGCAATCGGCAAATCATGGACTGGCGGTTGGCCCCGTCGTCAGAACCGGGGAATGTGGGCTTGGTCCGGGATCAATTTGATCCCGACGTTAGCCAAGCCATCTGCGAGAACTTTGGTCTTGCCAGATTGGCCGAACGGCTTTCGGATGGCGGCAGATGGGCCGACGTGATGCGGAACCAGAATATGGCGCGTGTGATGGATTTTTGCGAATCTCTAGCCGATGGAAGTAACACGTCATTTTAGCAAAGTTTTTTCGTGTTATGTTTGGATCTTATCCACCACATGATTTGGTATTATTCCGTCAAGCAACTGTTTCTTAAAACGAGGCTTCCCATGAAAATAGACGAATGCTCTGATCTAAATCACCATATACGAGCGGTTGCAGAGATCGAGGCGGATTTTAACAAACTGTCAAAACGGTATTTTTTAGCATTTTCTGTGACACTGCTGGTATGTATCACGGGGGTTCTCATGACATCTTTCATCCATGGCTCATTCGAGCAGAATATGGCTGCGGCGACTTTCTTCTGCGCTTTTACACTGGCATGGATGATCATAACGATTAAACTCCCAACGTCAGCACAATACACCTTTGTGAGCACGAAGGAAATGGTTTCCATTTGTGAAAAGGTAGAGCGATATCCGGAACTGCGTGAGGCGCTTTGCCAAATCTTAAGCATTCGACCAGTGCTAACCAAGGCTGAATATGTGCGATTTGCGCTGGCTACCGACAAGCTCACAACGAACGAAGAGCAGGCGGCCGACAAACTCGCCACGGAAGAAGCCTGGGCTGCAGTGCAGAAACGCCTGCGGTACGATGATATTACGTCTTAGGAGGCTCACTCAATTTTCTGGGGCAGGTTCGCCAAGGTGTACAATCTGAACCAGACACACAGGCTGACTGGATCGAAAATGCTCACATTACCAAACGGCGAACCGCGCAGCCTGGCTTTTGCCGAAGCATTCACACGTACTACCACGTTCTATATGGAAGGAGATTGCCAATGGAAAAAGCACGTAAATCCGGATCCGTCATGAAAAACACACTGGGCATACTGGGCACATCCATCGCCTTGATAGGTATATCTGTGCCTCTGTACATCGCCTGGGCTGTGACCAGTATCTGGTTCGAGACAGGAAGACTTACGGTTGCTCCGGATAGGGTGATGGGATTTTTCCTCGCGCATCAGGGTGCTGACGTGATCGCCGTCGTGGGGTTTGTGATCGCTTTCGCGTTTGCACTGGTGGCTCCAAGAGAAAATGACTAATCCATGATCGTCACTCCGGAAGAAGTCACAGGTGCCCTCACAGTGCTCTGGGTGCTCATTCTGCGTCTTTTCCGGAGACACGTTGTAGCATTCTGGCTCGCTGCCCTGCTTGGCCGAACGGCTTTCGGATAGCGGCAAATGGACCGATGTGATAAGCAATCAGAATATGGCGCGCGTGATGGATTTTTGTGAGTCACGGGTCAATGGGTGAGGTGCTCGATTCCGATAAACAGGTGCTATATAGAGACTGACAGCAACTTGGCTGCCATCCTTTAACGGAGGTTTTAAATGTCTAACACAGATGGTGAGAATGGGAAGAAAATCAGATTGGCCTGCGAAACCCGGCGGGCGCGCATATCACCGACGGTACCGACCTCATCACCACGCGCACCCCCGCGCCGCTGGTCGCGTACACCAGGTCCATCGCGGATCTGCAGTTTGGGACATTGCGCCGCATGTATTTTTTCATGGTCAAGCAGTTTCTGGACGAAAAGCCATGGACCAAAGGGCTCCACTGGCGGCAAGCGAAGTCTCTGATTGACCGCTCGGAAATTAATCACGCGGCCACAGGATGGGTGCAAGTCAATCTCCGGTTGCCCACGCCTATAGTTCGTCAGGTTCTGGAAGAGTCCGCGCTTCACCAGATCAGTCCCACGACGTTTCTGTACACGGCATTCTATTGGTGGACCTGGTACAAGCATCCACCGCGCGACGAGGTGGAGCGTCGCCGGAGAAAGGCGATTGAGCAGGGCAGGGCGGCACGGGGCGACCCTGCAACACCCCATTAACTAAAATTGCTCGCGGCGAGCAATGCTTCTATTCGCCCCGTGTGGCCGGGATCAGATTGATCCCGGCGCTAGCTGCTATCAATTTCATCAACTGGTTTTTCCCGTTGTTATCTCCATATTCCCACGCTTTTCATCCATCACTATTTCTCCAACTTAAAATACCATCACCTGATGAGTAAAACGCACGCCGCAAAACTGCGCCGCAGGATGTTCCTCGCTAACTAAAGACCAAAAATGAGGTTTTCGATGAAACTAGCTAATTTGGCGACTCAATATCAATTGTCGCCCCAACCGGAGGAGTTCGATGATCCTGAAGAACTAGGATACATCCTGGAAGACCACCCTGACGCCACCCGAGAGAAATCATTGGAAATCAGAGATCGTTACCTCTTGGTGGAAAAGAGTTTTATGGATAAGCTTCGAAACATGGGATTGATCTTTGACAGCATCGGCAGCGACGTGTACAACAATTCCGTGGAGTTGCACGGTGTTGAGAACCAGCAGAGGCTCACTCCTGTAATGCAGGAGATGATTTTCAATGAGGGGTTTGTTACGGCATTCGTCAATCATAGAAACCACTGGGAAACACACTACAATTGGAACCGGCAAAACCCTTTTGTGGCGGTTTCTGGCTTCAGAGTAAGTTATGGCCACAAGAACCAATGCGGGAAGCTTCTGGTGGAAGTGGTGCCTGAAAGATGGAAGAGTAGTCCGGGATTAATGGCAGAATTACAGACTGTTTCGCCACAACATAGTTACCGCGAAGAACCATTCTAATCGCAAGCATTTCAACGGGAGCCGCATGTTTCAGTCCATCCGCAACAAACTCCGCCGCCTATTCCGCAACCGGCGATACGTTCGCTATCTGAAATGGACAGCGTTCATCGGCGTGCTTGCGTTCATCGGATGGGCCGCGTATGGCGCCGGGCAATTCGACCAGTCCGCCGTCGAGGTGATGCGCCAACACGCCCCGCACGGTAAAATCTCTCTGCCGGAACTGCTCATCACGGCTCAGGATGGGCACGCGCACGGCACTCTGACCCTTCAGCCCAGGTCCGGCGCCTGGTTTAAAGGCACTCTGTTCACGCCACCCATCACCGCGCGCTGGAATATTCCCGATTTTCACGCAGACGTGAGCAATGCCGCCCTCAAGTTATTATCCAAACACGGTGTTCAGGTCGTCGGAGATATTTCCATCAAAGGGCACTCGGAAATACCGGGTGCGTCCCAGATCGCGTTTTCGTCCATCATGGCTACTTTCGGCGGCTGGATCCACCTGGCCATAGTCGCCGGCATCGGATTGTTCCTGTTCTTCTACCTGAAAAGCGTCATGGGCAGCATGTCCGTATTCCACAAGCGGTACCAGATCGTGCATTCAGACAAAGCACCCACCCGCTTCTCTGATGTCATAGGCATGGAAGGACCCAAGCGGGAGATCACGGAGATCGTCGATTACCTGCGGGATCCGCAACAGTTTTCCGCGCTGGGCGCCAGGGCGCCGAAAGGGATCATTCTCAACGGTCCGCCCGGCAACGGCAAGACCCTCATGGCCAAGGCGGTGGCCGGGGAGGCCGGAGTGGATTTCTTTGAGCAGAACGCATCGAGCTTCGTCCAGTTGTATGTCGGTGCCGGCGCCATGGCGGTGCGTGAACTCTTTGCCGAAGCCCGCAAGTCCGGTCGCGCCGTGGTTTTTATCGACGAGATCGATGCGGTGGCCGGCAGCCGCGACGGAAGCATGGGGTCGCATGACGAACGCTTGCAGACGCTCAACGCCTTGCTGTCTGAATTGGACGGTTTCGCGGACAACAGCGGCATCATTGTGATCGCCGCCACCAACCGGTTGGACAGCCTAGATCCGGCCATTACCCGCCCGGGGCGTTTCGATCGCAAGGTCTATGTGCCCATGCCAGGCGTGGAAGACCGGGCGAACATGCTGTCCTGGTATCTCCGCCGGGTCAAGGCGGGCGCGGTGGATGTGCCACGGCTCGCCCGGCTGGCTACCGGGTTCTCCGGCGCGGATATCGCGCAGTGGGTCAATGAGGCCGCGGTGGAAGCGGCGCGATCCGGTCAATCCGCCGTGCAGATGGACGCCTTTCTCTCTTCCCGCGATCGCATCATGGTCGGTCCGCGCAATTTTGGCGTCACCCTGAATTCGGAAGAGCGGCGAGTCACCGCCTACCATGAGGCCGGTCACGCCGTTGCCCGGATCGCCTTGGGCGGCGCGGTGGACAAGGTGAGCATTCTGCCGCGCGGCGGGGCGCTGGGTGTCACCATCTCCATACCGGAGGACCGTAACCTGCATAACCGCCATCATCTGGAGCAAGAACTGGTCGTGCTCTGCGCCGGTCGGGCTGCTGAGGAACTCGTGATCGGCGCGGTCTCCAATGGTGCCGCCAATGACCTGCAGCGTGCGTCAGAGATGGCCAACATGGCCGTTCAGCGCTTCGGGTTTGGCTCCGGCGGCGTCTACGTCCCACAGTCGCCGCGCATGGCCGCACAGGTGGAATCGGAGGCTAGTGAGTGGGTCAACAGCGCCTATGCCCAGGCGAAAACCCTGCTGCTGTCCCACATGGACCAACTGAACGATTTGGCGGAACGGCTGCTGGAATCTGACGAAGTGGTTTTTGAAACGGCTAAAGTCAATCACCCCGCCCTGAAGGGCGGAGCTTGTAGTGGAGCGCGACTATAGGTGCCGTTGAGTGTACGGCGTGGTTGGACAGGGGAGTAAAGCAGGTCACGAAACTGACGCTGCCGGGTGAGATCGCTGGTACAGGAGCATTCCCAGCCCGGCGAGACAGAGGTGCAATCCCTTGCTGTGAGCGTCGTTCACAGGACCTGTTGCGTGCTGTCGAAAGACAGGGCGTGCCCCAGGGAAACGTACCGCACGAAAGTGCGCCAGATCATAGGCGTCTGAAGACGGTAATTTAAGGAGATTGGAAATGTTTGTATTTGTGATGGATCAGCATGGCAGGCCCGGGCATCCGACGCGTCGGATGGACTGGGTGCGCAAGCAGTTGAAGCGCAAGAGGGCGAAGCTCGTCGGCGGCGGTGTTTCCGGGAAACCGGCGGTGCTGGTGTTGCGGGAGCAGTCATTTTACCGGAGCAAAACCGTGAAACGGCGGTTTTTTGTGACGCTGGATACCGGATTCCGAAACGTCGGTTACGCTGTCACCGAGTTGTTGGAGGACGGCATGCTGCGGGTGTTACTGAAAGGCACGCTCACGGCGCGCACTCCGGACATTCGGGGATTGATGGACGAGCGGGCGATGTACCGGCGGTCGCGGCGGTATCATCGCCGTGCAAACGTGAAGAAAAAGGGGCAAACGGCCAAGCACCGGCCGCCGCGTTATGAAAGCCGGGGCAAGCGGGATTCGGTCACGCTTCAGCATGGGGTGGAGACGCACCGGAACCTGTATGCCCGGCTCGCGCGCCTGGCGCCCTTGCCGAGCCGTCAGGTCATGAAAGGCTTCGAGAGCGTGTCCTTCGACCTGCGGGCCTTGGCCCACGGCAAGCCGCGGACCGGTTCGGATTATCAGGTCTCGCCCATCGGCAAGCGCACAGGAGAAAAGACGCACAGGTTCGTGGTTCGCCGTGACGGCGGATGCGTGGTCTGCGGAAACAAGGAGTACCTGCACGACCATCATCTGCGCCAGCGGTCGAAACATGGATCCGACAGGGCCGGCAACAGGGTGACACTGTGCAAGGACTGTCATGCCGACATACATGCCGGGCTGATCGCGTTACCCATCGCGGACGGCGCGCAGTGGCGGGACGCCAGCACGGTCAATGCCGTCTGTGGGAAACTACGGAAACAGGCAACAGAATTCGGCATAGTGCCGGTCCCCGTCGAGCAATCCGTGGCCGCCCGCCGCCGTCTCGGACTGGAGAAAACCCATGCGCTGGACGCGGTGTCCGTTGCGACTGCCATGGCTGGTGCTTGCGGCGTGGACCGGCGGGATGCTTTGGATATGGACATGACGCAGTGCCGCCGGCACCGGCGGGCGCACATTCATGCACAACGGGATCGGCTGTACTACCTGTCCGGCACCAAGGCTCCCGTCGCGCACAATCGCCGGAAGCGGTGCGACCAGGGCGACGTGGATTCCCTGGCGGAGTTCCGCAGGAAGCATCCGCGGGACATCGGGCGCCTGAAGGTAAAAAAGGCGGTGCGCCTGCATACGCCGAACCGGGCGAGAGCACCGGCGGTCGGGGGCGATGTGTGGAAAATCGCGGGTCGGCGGGTGGTGGTGAAAGGGGTTCATAGCAAAACCAATCTTTACGTGCCGGATCTCCAGCCGGTCACAAAGAAAGTCTACGCCGCCCCGAAAGACGGCGTCCGATTATTGTGGAATGCCGGAATGGTGGTCGCGTGAGCAGATTTGCCGCACTTCTTCGCGACAGTCGTGCAAGGCCCCGGCGCGCGCTCTACATCCCCGCCCTGAAGAGCGAGGTTTTCCGCGCAACTTGATAAATTCTTCTGGTGAAGTGTTGGGAGACGGCCATGCCGCATGAGAGAACAGCGCGATATCAGGAAGCCATCATCGGCTTCCCGCCCTGCGAGGATTTGTATCTGGCGCGCCGAAAGGTGGTGGCCATTACCGACCGCTATCCGGGCATTGCTTACTCGCCAATAGGTGCCGCCGGGAATTTTGACGGCGCCATGTTACGCGCCATGCTAGGAGTGACTTTTCCGGATGGCATAGTTGCCACGGAACACGCTCTCACGGATGGCGAGACGTTGATCGTGCGGGGCGGCTTCCGTCTTCTCAAGCGAACGCAATCTGGCGACCAGATGCCGGACCCTGACGAAGCCGTGCAGCAATGGATTGCGACATTGACCAGCGGCGGCTTCTCGGTGGACGCAGAAAATACGGTCATGGCGGAAGAATCCATGTCATTCTTTTATCCTGATCAAGACCGCGACATAACCCTACCGTTCTGGGTGGTGATCAGCAAGTTGATAGTGGCGGACGCGGGAAAGGCGGCGGCGACCATGGCGCGGGGCGTTGGCCATAACATCTGGCTGGGTTTCGGGATGATGATTCTGGCATGAGCTTGGCAGCGTCGATCCGCAAGGATACACCCGCCTTCCCGAAAGACTGGCAGGGTATCGCCCGGCAGGCGGCGGACGAAGCGCGCACGGTCTGCCCGCACTACGCGGACTACCGGGCGGGAGCAGACTATCTCCTTCTCGCTGGCACCCCGCACGAACGGCACATCAATCTCGCGTCCTGGTTCGCCGATCCCGAACGGGCTTCCTGGAGCTTTGAGGCGGATGTCTGGTCGGACTTGCGGTGCGGGCGGTCATTTCATGATCCGATGCTGGGTACCACCGCTGGACTCCTCGATGACTACATTATCAGCATCGTTTCCCGTCTGACGGGGATCCCGGATGACCGGATGGCCGACCCATCCGATACCTTGGTGGACAAAACCACGGGGCACATTTTCTGGAAAACCGTTGCACGAGCGCGCTTTCTCGCCTGGGGTCTGTCGCCCACATCGCTTTCCACGATGAATTTGCAGGTCAAGAAACAGATCCTTTGGCACCTTCATCAGCATATCGGCGAGGCGGCATGGAAAGTGGCCACGCGCAATGTTCATGGCGGTTCCCCGATCATGCTCAACGACGCCATACTGGCCGACGCTTACCAGCAATTACCGGCTTACCAGGCCTTGTATGCCATACACCCCCTGTTGGGCATGCTCTGGCGTCGGCCGTTCCGTGAGGCCATGTTCCGGGAGGTTGGTCCGTTTTCTTATACCCAATGCGCGGACAAGGGCTTTGGGCTATTACGCGATTACGGGCTCTCCCGCGCCGGGCTGCGCCGGTTGCACCATATCGCCACCGTCAGCCCGGTGGTCACTACCGCTTTGTTGCAGAACATCATTCTCTGCGGCGCAAGCGACAACATAGATCATCCTTTTCGTCTCAGAAGTCGGCGCATATCCATCTCGTTCTGTCGTACGCTGACCCGCGATCCCGGCAAGCGCGACATCCCCGCGATACGCCACTCTCAGCATGTTTTCAACGGGTTCGATCCACGGCCTGACATCACGGATTACCCTGACATGGCTGCGGTTTTCCAGATATGGAAGGCTGTGGGTTGCGCTGAGGAAAACCGGACTGTCTATAGCGACTGGCTTCATAACGAAATTTCCGAGCGCCCCGGTTATCTTCGTCGCGCCGTCCTGGATATGGTCAGACTGTTTCCCGGACAGCGCCGACTCAACTCGGCGATCCGCCAGTGGGCACGGCGACAGTCGGATCAATGGCATGCCCAGGTTCTGCGGCTTCGGATGGAGAATTATCTTGCCGAGACGTGTGCTCAATGGGAACCGCTTGATGGGAGCGCAACGTTGCCGCCACTCGAACTCGACGGGGAGCCTTTGTCCATTACGGAACTCTGCAGCGCCGCCGACATGTATGAGGAAGGGCAGACCATGCAGCATTGTGTAGCAACTCGCGTGGACCGATGTGCGTACGGGCAGTCCAGGATTTTCTCCATAGCGTACGAGGACGGTCGGCGCCTGAGTACTCTGGAATTACACCGACGGCAAAACGGGCAATTTTTTGTAGCCGAGAATCTTGGGTTTCGCAATGC